>JADGPG010000038.1 GCA_017882545.1 Thermoleophilia bacterium | reverse complement strand
TTCGTGATCGGCTCGGTGTGGTTCGCCGCCGCGTCGATGATCTGCGCGGTCGCGCCCGACGCGCAGGCCCTGATCGCCGCCCGGGCGCTCCAGGGTGTCGGTGCGGCGCTCCTGATGCCGGGGAGCCTTGCGATCCTTCAGGCGTCGTTTGCCGCCTCCGACCGACCGAAGGCCATCGGTGCATGGTCCGGGCTCGGCGGGGTGGCGACCGCGATCGGCCCCTTCGTCGGCGGCTGGTTGATTGGCGCGGCCTCGTGGCGGCTGATCTTCTTCATCAACGTGCCCGTCGCCATCGCCGTGGTTGCGGTGGCCTCGCGCCACGTGCCCGAATCCCGGGACCCGACCTCGACGGGTCGCATCGATGTGGCCGGGGCCGTCCTGGTCAGTTCGGGGCTCGCCGGTGTCGTGTACGGGCTCACCGAGGCCGCGTCCCGGGGATGGGCCGCGCCCGTCACCGTGGTATCCATCGGGGCCGGCGCGGCCCTGCTGGTCGCGTTCCTCGTCGCCGAAGCGCGGCGACGGGCCCCGATGATGCCGCTGGGCGTCTTCCGCTCCGGCCAGTTCTCGGGTGCCAATGCGGTGACCTTCGTCGTGTACGGCGGACTCGGCGGCGCGCTGTTTCTCCTGCCGATCCAGCTCCAGCAGGTCATCGGGTTCTCACCCCTTGCCGCCGGCACGGCGCTGCTGCCGATCACGGTCATCATGCTCGTGCTCTCGTCACGTTCCGGCGCCCTTGCCGCACGGATCGGGCCCCGGCTGCAGATGTCGGTCGGCCCGCTGCTGGTCGCCGCGGGCCTTGCGCTGATGTCGCGGATCGGCGCGGGCGGCGACTACGTGTCCGAAGTGCTCCCGGCGGTCGTCGTGCTCGGGTTCGGGTTGGCCGTCACCGTCGCGCCCCTCACCGCGGCCGTCCTGGCCGCGGCACCGATCGAGCATTCGGGGATCGCCTCGGCGATCAACAACGACGTCGCTCGGATCGCGGGGCTGATCGCCGTGGCCGTGCTGCCGACGATCGCCGGACTTACCGGGGACAGCTACCTGCACCCCGCGGTCTTCTCGGCCGGCTTCCACGTCGCGGTCCTGATCGCCGCAGGGGCGTGCGTGGTGGGTGCGCTCATCGCGGTAGTGACGATTCGCAACCCCGGCCGCGGCGCGGCGGAGCCGCCGCGCGAAGGCTGGCAATGCGCGCTCGATGCGCCGCCGCTGTTCGGGGAAAACGACGACGCCCCGGCCGGGTCAAGCGTCATTGCGGGTCGGGCCGCCGGCATGGGATCATGACCCCGGCGCCGGTCCCGGCGCGCCGGGTCTGACGCGAGGAGGCGGCCAGTCATGGAATCCGACGGCACACCCGAGGTTCGGCCCACGCGGGCGGGCGACGTCTCGCCAAACCTGTCGCCCGACGGGATCGAGGACTACGTGGTGGGCGAGGCCATCGAGGGGGCCCTCGACGAGCAGCTCAACGTCGTGCGCGACGTCCTTGCCAACGCCCGTCCCGAGGATCGTCGCGCGGTCGCCCGGTGGCTGAACGCGATCGTGGACGGCAGCTCGCCCGATGAGATCCCGGGTTTGCGGCGCGTCATCCTCGAGCAGGACGAGCCGGTCTTCGGAACGATCCCGATGCGCTCCGACGACGAGCTCGTCGACGCGTGGCAAAGCGGCGTCTACCCGTACAAGAACCTCCTGTCGCGCAAGAGCTACGAGCGGGAGAAGTACCACCTGCAGGTCGAACTGCTCAAGCTCCAGGCCTGGGTCAAGGACTCCGGCCAACGCGTGGTGATCCTGTTCGAGGGCCGCGACGCCGCCGGCAAGGGCGGGACGATCAAGCGCTTCATGGAGCATCTGAATCCCCGTGGTGCCCGCGTCGTCGCGCTGGAGAAGCCGACCCCGGTCGAGCAGGGGCAGTGGTACTTCCAGCGCTACGTGCAGCATTTGCCGACCACGGGCGAGATCGTGCTGTTCGACCGGTCGTGGTACAACCGGGCGGGCGTCGAGCGGGTGATGGGGTTTTGCACCGACGCCGAGCATGACGAGTTCCTGCGGCAGGTCCCCGAGTTCGAGCGCAACCTGACCCGCAGCGGGGTGCATCTGGTCAAGTTCTGGTTCTCGGTCAGCCGCGATGAACAGCGCCGGCGGTTCATGGAGCGTGAGCGGCATCCGCTCAAGCAGTGGAAGCTGTCGCCGATCGACCTCGCCTCGCTGGAGAAGTGGGATGACTACACCGACGCCAAGAACGCCATGTTCCAGGCGACCGACATCGACGAGGCGCCCTGGACGGTCATCAAGTCCGACTGCAAGAAGCGTGCCCGCCTCAACGCGATCCGCTACGTCCTGCACACGCTGCCGTATGCCGGCAAGATCGTCGACGAGATCGGTCCGCTTGATCCGCTCTTGGTCGGCCGCGCCAGCAGCGTCCACGAGATGGGCGAGTTCAGCCAGTTCACCGCCTGATGCGCCGCCGTGGCGGGGTCCGGGCCGGCCGGCGGTTGGCTAGCGGGAGAACCACCACGTGCGCTTGCCCGACGGACCCGGGCGTGTCGCGCACTGGCAGCGCTTGTCCGGCGGTACGTGGCCGAGGACCTGCTCGACGTGCTGGCCGCAACCCTTCCACGTCGGTCGTCCGCACTTGCGGCAGGTGACAGCTCGACACATACCCGTCAGGGTATCAGAGGCCCCTGCGGATCCCGCGCCACAAGGTGCGCGGCGGCGCGCAACCGCGGGGCTTGTGACGGTTCAGGTGAAGATGATCTGACCGCCCGCGGCCATCGCATAGAACTCACCGACGGTGATGATCTCGGTGACCTGGTCGATGAGATCGGCCCTCGTCAGCGCGAACAAATCCACCGATGCCTTGCAGCCGTAGAGGCCGGCGCCGGTGTCGGCGATCATCTCGATGAACTCGGGGATCGGTGGGATGTCGAGCTTCTCCATCTTCTTTTCCAGGTAGTGCGTCATGACCGACGAGACACCCGGCAGGCCGCCCGCGACCGTCGCCAGGTGCAGCCCCGGGTTCCCGACGGTGGCGACCTTGATGTGGTCATGGCGCGCCTTGTGGATCGCGTCGAGCCCGAAGAACGTGAAGACCTTCTTGCCCCAGCCCGGGCCGGTCAGCCCCTCGGTCTCCTCGGGCAAGAGTTCC
Source organism: Thermoleophilia bacterium (assembly GCA_017882545.1). Taxonomy (GTDB): domain Bacteria; phylum Actinomycetota; class Thermoleophilia; order Miltoncostaeales; family Miltoncostaeaceae; genus CAITWD01. Next base: position 1,341 of record JADGPG010000038.1, on the reverse strand, counting down.
GCGCCGGTGGCGATGATCAGCACGTCGTAGGCGAGTGCGGTCCCGTCGGTGAGCAGCACGCGCTGGTGCTCGAGCTCGACGCGCTCGATCGGCGACTGCACGTACCGAATGCCCCCGTGCAGCTGCGCCCCGCGCGGTCGCGTGATCTCCTCGAGGTGGGCGAGTCCGAACGGGACAAACAGCAGCCGCGGCTGGTAGACGTGGCGGTCGTCCTGGTCGACGACGACGATCTGCGCGTCGTGTTCGAGCAGGCTCCGTCGCAGCCGATTGGCCACCAGAGTCCCCCCGGTGCCCGCACCGAGGATGACGATGGAATCCACACATCGAACATAACCCGGGCCAACTTTGCCCCGGCGGCGCCCCGGGGTCGCCACCGGGCGGTTCGAGCGCTGGGCGCGGGCTCTTCGGTGGGTGTTGTTTACACAAACCACACGGGTCTGCCATGCCCAAGGCGTCAAGGCTCGCGCGGTCCCGCCCGATGCAAGTCGCGTGAAACGACTTCTCGCCATCGTCGCGTCGCTGATCTGCGCCGCCGCCGTTGCGGTGCCGGCGCTCGGGCTCTCGCTTCCGGCGATCTCGATCAACAATGCCGGCTATTCGTGGGCCGCCACGCCCCTCAAGGACCTCGTCGCACACCACGGCTGGCCGTCGAGCGATACCGCGAGCCTCGGCCGCATCGCCACCCGACGTGAGCTCGCCCGTGGCCTGGCCGAACTGCTGCGCGCCCGCGGTAAGACGCCACCCGCGCTCTTGGTGCGTCCATCGGACATCGCCACGACCGACGCGGACCTTCAGGCGATCGAATGGGTCTCGACGACTCGTCTGCTCGGGACGCCCGGTGCGGCGTTCTCGCCGAGCGCGGCGATCACCACGAGGGATGCCGAGCTCGCCATCGTGAAGGTCTTCGGTCTGACCGCCCAGATGAACGCGCTCTCCGCGCTGCACACAAACAACGGCCAGCGCCTGCCGATCCCCTCAGGCTTTGCCGCGGAAGTCCTCGGCTCGGACCTCGGATTGCGCCACGACTACCCGTCGAACTACGACTACCTGGAAACGTCGGCCGGTGCCCCGATGCCAATCGCCGAACTCGCCGGGATGGTCGATGCGGCGGTGAACCTTCCGGCGTGGAAGCTCGCCTACGTTGCCAACCTGTCCTCGATCGTGCTGCCAAACCTCACGGCCAACCAGCGCACGGTGATCGATGCCGCGCTGGCGGTCGTCGGCAGCCCGTACATCTGGGGCGGCGTATCACCGAATGTGCAGTCGCTGTTCGGCGGCACGACCGCAGGCGGCTTCGATTGCTCAGGACTCGTGTGGTGGGCGTACAAGCTCAACCCGGCC
>JADGPG010000037.1 GCA_017882545.1 Thermoleophilia bacterium | reverse complement strand
GCGTGCGTGCCCATCGCCACCGCGACCGCCATGCGGCCGACCAGCCGCGGCAGACCGCCGCCCGTGATCTCGGTCCAGGTGAGGCCCTCGTCGGTAGACCGGTACAGCGCGGTGCCCGTGGGGCCGTTGCCGCCGCCCAAGCCGCCGCGCGCCGCCGGCGGCCCCGGCGGCGTGTAGTGCCGGTCGGTCGCCGCGAATAGCACGGCGGGCATGTCGAGCGCCATCGCCAGCCGTTCGATGCCCGTGGCGCTGTCCACGTACAAGGTGCGCGTCCAGCTGCGCCCGCCGTCGGCGCTGCGGTACACGCCGCGCTCGCCTCCCGCGGCGTGGAAGTCGCCCTGCGCGGCCACCACGACCAGGTCGGGATCACGCGGGTCCACCAGGATGGACGGAATCTGCTTCGAGGAAGCGAGGCCCAGATGCCGCCAGGTGCGGCCCGCGTCCGTGGACTTGTAGACCCCGTCGCCCTCGTTGATGTTGCCGCCCGTCGGGAAGTCGCCCGTGCCGACGTAGAGCACGCTCGTGTCGGACGGCGCCACGGCCACCGCGCCGACCGCCGAGGTGGTCGTGATCGCGTCGAAGACCGGCTCCCACGTCGTGCCCGCGTTGGTCGTCTTCCACAGCCCCCCGGCCGGGAAGCCCGCGTAGAACACGCCGGGCGCGCCGATCGCGCCGCTCACGGCCGATACCCGGCCGGCGCGGAACGGGCCGACGTTGCGCCACGCGAGACCACTGAGGGTCTGCGCCGGCGCGGGCTGCGCGAGGGTCGCCGCGAGCGCCAGCGACACGAGGGAGAACAGACCGAAACGGGCGGTCCTCATCGGGGAAGAGCCTCCTGAAGGCGGATCGGGCATGACGACCGGATCGTCACTGATACGGATGGACCCGACAGGAAGTTGCATTGGACCCGCTCGGTTCAGGCAACGGAGGCCGGCGGCGCCGGGTGGGCCGCGAGGCCGAGTCCCGGGACGGGGAGACCGCCCACGAGCGCCCCGTCCACCACGAGCGACTGACGGGAAGGAGACTCAACCGGTGCTGCTGAGGTGCCCTCCGACTTCGGGACGAGTGGGTGCGGGTGCAGGACAAGCGGAGGGCTGACCGGGGCATACCAGTCCCGTCCCCGCGCGACCATCCGCGCTGCTCGATCAAGCCCGGCGATTCGGTGAAGGCCCGCGCCGAGTCGCCACCCGTTTGCGTGTGAGCGGCCGACCTAGTCTCTGCCGCGCGCCGCGGGGGGACGCGAGGGGCTGGGCTTCGGACCGATGTGCAGCGACGAAACATCCATGACGTAGGTGTTGAGCCCCGCCATGGACCCCCCTTCGGAACGCGCAAAGAGCATCTTGGTGCCATCAGGCGAGAGCGACGGAAAGCCGTCGAAACCGTCGTTGAAGGTCAACCGCACCGGTTCGCCACCCTCCAGGTCGCCGAGGAAGACCTCCCAGTTCGTCGGATTGTCGAGCAGCGGGCGCACGAATACATAGTGCCGCCCGTCCGGGGCCGGATACGGCGCCCAGTTCATCCAGGCGTCATGGGTGCGCTGGATGCGTTCGCCGGTTTCCACGTCGATGGTGAAGATCGTCATCGGGGTCGGACGCTGGGTGCCATAGAGGGCGCGGCTCCAGGCGCGCGTCGTGATGGTCCTGGAATCCGGCAGAAAGAACGGGGCGCCTTCCTGCCAGTCCGGCGTATCGGTGAGCTTGCGTTCGGCAGTGCCGTCGGCATTCATCAGATAGAGGTCCAGGGCGCCGTCGACCTGACGGCTAAACACGATCCTGCGGCCATCAGGCGACATCGACACCTCGGCGTCATAGTACACGTTGTCGGTGAGGCGCCGGCGATGGCCACCGTCGATGTCCGCGACGTAGAGCTCGGTACCCTGCGGATAGTGGCGCTCATCCGACACGCTGCCGAGCGGCATGTCCATGTGGTCCCGGGTCGACGTGAAAAGCACATGCTTGCCGTCGGGAGAAAAGAACGAGCACAGATCCTCACCGCGGTCGTTGACGCGCCACTTGGTCTTGCCGTCGTCGGAATAGACCCAGGTCAGCGCCCCGGTGCGGCGCTCCGGAGCGTGAGCCGCACCGGTGTCCTGGGTTTGCGCAATGACGTGATAACTATCAGGCGCGTAATAGGCTTCAGCCGATGATGGCACGTTCGGGATGCGCCAAGTCGGCAATTCCTGAGGCGTCGCTCTTCTGGGAGTAACGGCCGAGTAGTCGGTGCGCCCTCCCAGCACCCGCAATTCCGGAGGGCTGGCGTCGGCCGGTTGCGTCGGCAGGGCCGACTGCGCCGTCGCCAAGGGGGCGACCGCGCAGGAGAAGAACATCACGGCGATCGACAGGGTGGATCGTGACCGAGCCATATGCTCCTCACATAGGTTGCCCGAGCCGAACGATGGATCGGAGCCGCGAGATCGGCTCTTGGACGAAGGAAGTGCCTATTCAACAGCCCGGCCGAGGATCTCGAGCGCTTCGTCCACCTCGGCCGCGGTGACGTCCAGCGGCGGGCGGAAGCGCAGGCTCTGCTCGCCGCATCCCAGGATGATCATCCCCAGTTCGTACGCCCGGTCGGCCGTCGCGCCCCGGATCGCCCCGTCCGGAAGGTCGATGGCGCACATGAGCCCTTTGCCCCGCGCGTTGTGGAACACGTCCGGGCGCGAGGCCTGCAGCGTCTCGAGACCACGCAGCAAGTGCGCTCCGACGGTCGCCGCGTTCTCGATCAGCCGCTCCTCGGCCATGATCTCCAGGTAGCGCTGGCCGCGCACCATGTCCACCAGGTTGCCGCCCCAAGTGGAGTTGATCCGGCTCGAAAGATGGAAGACGTTGTCGGGCTCCTCGTCGATGCGCGTGCCGGCCATCATGCCGCAGACTTGGGCTTTCTTGCCGAACGCGAGCAGGTCGGGCCGCACGTCGTCGTGCTGGTGCGCCCACATCTTCCCGGTCAGGCCCATTCCGCTCTGCACCTCATCGAAGATCAGCAGCGCCTCGTGCTCGTCCGCGAGCTGCCGCAGGGAACGGAGGAACTCGGGACGGAAGTGCCGGTCCCCGCCCTCGGCCTGGATCGGCTCGATGATGATGCAGGCGATGT
>JADGPG010000036.1 GCA_017882545.1 Thermoleophilia bacterium | reverse complement strand
GTTACTCACCCGTTCGCCGCTGTACTCACTCCCGAAGGAGCTTTCTCGCTCGACTTGCATGTGTTAAGCACGCCGCCAGCGTTCGTCCTGAGCCAGGATCAAACTCTCCATAAAGAAAGTTTTGGCCCGCCGAGTCCATAAGGACCGATGGCTGACCGAACTTTAGAAGAGCGCCATCAACTTTGTGAGCAGATGACGTCCTAGCGTGTCTATCACCCAACCAAAATCGGCTCACGCCGAATGATCAGGGTAGACGGGGTTCGTGTGTATGACCTAGTCACTGAATCTCAGGTTTCCCTGGATTCAAATGCATGCTGATCAGTTTTCAAGGAGCACGCCGGATTGCCCGGACTACCGCTGTCACCTGCGAGTTTCGCGACCTCTGCTTGCAGAGGTCCTTCCACGTGGACGCATTGCGCGTCTCTTACGCGGGGAACCCCCAACTGCTCGGGTCACACGTGCGAAGTCTCAAGCGACATTCCTGCTCGAACGGGGTGGCTCCCCGATCGGCCTGTGAATACTGCTCTCCGGACCCCTCCATGTCAAGGGGGCTGGGTGGCATTCGTCGACGAAGTCAGACGAGCCGCACAAATCGGCGCTTTCCGGCCCGAAGTACCCGTCCACGCAGGGCGTCTGCAGGCAGGTCCAGGTCGCGGATGGGCCCCGATTCGATGGCGACTCCCCCCTGCTGGATCAAGCGCCGGGCTTCGCTGCGCGAGGCGATCCCAAGTGCATCCACCAGGAGCGCCGGAACGTGCACATCGCCATCCGGCAACCGGTACTCGGGGGCGTCGATGGGCGCCTCCCGGTCGCGTATCACGCGGTTGAAGTGGGCCTCGGCGGCCTCCGCGGCGTCCGGCCCGTAGAATCGAGCCACCACCAGGCGGCCGAGGCGCCGCTTCTCCTCGCCCGGATGACGCTCGGGCATCGGCTCTGTCGGGAACATCAGTCGGTAGTACTCCGGCATGACGGCATCCGGGATGCTCATGACCTTGCCGAACTGTTCTTCGGGCGAGTCGGTGACCCCGATGTAGTTGCCGAGCGACTTGCTCATCTTCTGGAGGCCGTCGGTCCCGGCGAGAATCGGCAGGGTCAGCACGACCTGCTGGTCCATGCCGTAGCGCGCTTGAATTTCGCGGCCGAGCATCAGGTTGAACAGCTGGTCGGTTCCGCCGAGCTCGACGTCGGACGCGAGGGCGACGGAGTCGTAGGCCTGCAGCAGCGGGTACAGCAACTCCAGCACCGAGACCGGGCGGTCCTCGTCCATGCGCGTGGCGAAGTCGTTGCGCCGGAGCAGCTGGTTGATCGTCGCCCGCGACGCCAGCTCGAACAACGGGGCGAGTCCCATGCCGCCGAACCACTCTCCGTTGGCCCGGACCTCGGTCCGGGCCGGATCGAGGATGTGAAAGGCCTGATCGCGGAACGTTTGGGCGTTGGCGATGATCTCCTGTTCGGAGAGCATCGGGCGGGTCGAGCTACGACCGCTCGGGTCGCCGACCCGGGCGGTCCAGTCGCCGATCACCAGCACAGCGGTATGGCCCGCGTCCTGGAACTCGCGCAGCTTCCCGAGGACGACGCAATGGCCCAGATGGATGTCCGGCGCCGTCGGATCGACCCCAAGCTTGACCCGCAACGGGGGGCCCTTGTCGATCTTCGCCGCGAGGGCGTCGACGCTTGGTTCGCAGTTGACGGTCCGCGCGGCAAGCGCAGCGGCCGCATCACGGGCCGCCGTGCTGGGTTCGGAGGCGCTCACGCGGCGACCGCGATCGGTTCGCCGACCGCGCCGGGACGCGGATCGGACACCCACGGCGACCCGTCGAGCGAATACCGCCACAATCGATCGGCATCGCGCGTGATGCCGACCCTTGGGGAGCGAACGACGCGCCCGGCGCGCCGTTCGGGCGCACTCACGCGGACCCCGTGCTCGCCGGCGCCTACGGCCAGCACAGCCCCGTCGAGGGTGCCGGAGATGCCGAAGGCCTGGGTCAGTCTCCCGGGACCCCGGCAGAGATCGCGAGGGACGGCCGTTCGGCGACGGGATTCCATCAACGCGACCCCGGTGACCGGCGCGACGGCGCGGATCAGGATCGCCGACCCGGTCCCCGCAGCGCCACAGACGACGTTGACACACCAATGCACTCCGTAGCTGCGATACACGTAGAGCCGGCCGGGTGGTCCGAACATCGTCCGCGCGCGGCCCCGCGGTCCGCGAAAACTGTGCGAGGCGGCATCCCACCGTTCGTACCGCTCCACCTCGACGATGATTCCGGCAACGCCTCCGTAGGACAGCAGGCATCCGATCATGTCCGACGCGACGTCCCGCGGCGGGCGCGCAAAGAACTCCGCGCTGAGCGCGCCTACCATCCGGCCATCTCGACACGAACCGCAGCCAGCTGCTCGACGACGCGGGCGCGCGACGTCCCGCCGTAGGAGATCTTCGCTTCGACGCTGGCGGCGGGTTCCAGATCGGGCAGGGCGATCCCGCCCAGCCCGGCAGCGGCGATTTCGGCGCCAGACGCGTCTGCGAGGCCGACCCCCCGGATTAGGCATGCCTGTACCAGTTTGCCGACCGCCTCGTGGGCACCGCGGAACGGCCACCCGGCCCGCACCAGATGGTCCGCCAAGTCCGTCGCGGCGAGGTAGCCGTCGGCGCATGCAGCCGCCATCCGGTCGGTCCGGAAGCGGGCCTCGGCGACCATCCCGGTTACTGCGGGCAGGAGGACGTCGACGGTGTCGACAGCGTCGAACAGGAAGTGCTTGTCCTCCTGGAGGTCCTTGTTGTAGGCGAGCGGCAGCTTTGCCAGCAGGGTCTGCAACCCGGCGTAATCCGCGATGACGCGGCTGGCCTTCGCCCGGGCGAGTTCTGCCGCATCCGGGTTCTTCTTCTGGGGAAGCATCGACGATCCGGAGGTGAACGCGTCGGAAAGCTCGACGAACCCGACCTCCTCGCTGGCCCACAGGACCAACTCCTCGCCAAGCCGCGACAAGTGCACACACAGCGTCGCGGCCGCGTTCAGGTAGTCGGCGAGCGCGTCGCGGGTCGCCACGCTGTCCAAGCTGTTGGCTGTCGGCCGCGCGAACCCCAGCGCGTCGGCAGTTGCATGCCGGTCGATCGGGAATCCCACGCCCGACAGGGCGCCGGCACCCAACGGTGACTCGGCCAGGCTGACCGCCCGAACGTGTGCAAAGCGTGCATGATCGCGGATGAGCATCTGGACGTAGGCCAGCACGTGATGGGCCAACCGCACGGGCTGTGCCCGCTGGAGGTGGGTGTATCCCGGAACCAGCGTGTCAAGGTGGGCGTCGGCTTGGTCGACCAACGCGCGCACCAGGGCGGTCAGCGCACGGAGCTGCCCGTCGACCGAGTCGCGCAGATACAGCAGCACGTCCGTGGCGACCTGGTCGTTCCGGCTCCGCCCGGTGTGCAGCCGGCGCCCGGCATCGCCGACGAGCTCGGTGAGCCGACGCTCGACGGCCGTGTGAATATCCTCGTCCGACGCCAGAACAGCGAACGCTCCGTCCCGGAATTCCGCCTCGACCCGCGTCAGGCCTTCGGCGATCGCCGCGCCGTCATCGGCTGAGATCACCCCGGTGTCGACCAGCATTTTGGCATGTGCTCGGGACCCTGCGATGTCCTGCGCCCACATACGTGAATCGACCGCGAACGACGCGTTCAGCCGGTCAAACGCCGCCGACGGCCCGCCGGCGAATCGCCCGCCCCAGAGCCGCGGGCCTTCGGTCACCGCCCCACCGCGACGCCATCACGGGCAAGCACCGCGGCCAGCGCGGCGCAGACCTGATCGACCTGTTCCTCGGTCATCTCGGGGAAGAACGGCAGCGCGATCGTCGATGCGCTGATGGCCTCAGTGACCGGCAGCGTGCCGGATCGGTACCCGAATTGGTCCTGGTAGAACGGTTGCAGGTGGATACACGGCAAGTACGGCTTGGCGGACACCCCGAGCTCGTCAAGCGCGGTAATGACCGCGTCGCGATCGATGCCGGGCGCCAGGCGGGGCGCGTAGACGAACCACGAACGCCGTTGCGACCCCTCGTACATGATCTCGACGCCCGGGATCTCGCGCACTCGCGCCTGGTAC
>JADGPG010000035.1 GCA_017882545.1 Thermoleophilia bacterium | reverse complement strand
GCCATCGACGCCGGACAGGCACATGCGGATCTCGTCCGCGGCGGCGGCGAACCGTGCGTCCTCGGCGAACGCCGTGAGCGCGTCAACGACGCCGCCGACTTGCGAGTCGACGATGGTGAGTGCCTCTGGATAGGCCAGTGCGACGACGGTTGTCGTCGCGCGTGTCTTGGAGAAGCGACCGCCGACCTTCTGCGGTGGCCCGCCGAGGACGAACGTGAGGTCATCGGACAACACCAGGTGTCCGGGCTGGCGGATCGGCGGGTGGTCCGGGTCACCCCCGCGGTAATAGGCGACGCGGGTGAGCGTCGTTGGCACCCCGATACCGTCGCCATCGCCGAGGACCCGTCGCTCGGACGCTGCGGCGGCAATCTCATCGGGGCGTGGTCTCGTCGGGCGCGTCCCGAGAATGAATCCCCGGACCACCTGCTCGGCGGTGTCGGCACCGGCGTCCTCGAAGGTCCGTATGTATGCCGACCGTTCATCGCCCGTCATTGGCGGGACGCACCAAGCTGCCCCAAGTTGGTCGACGAGCTCCTCGGCGAATCCCACGTACATGCCCCCTGCACCCATGCGCCGGAAGCCCCGGGACGACCCCCGGGCGACGCAAACCAAGTCAATCATTTGCGCGGCCCGGTGTCCCGGCTCGTCGAGCTCGCCGCCGGCACGGCCGGCGCGCGCCACCGCGGAACGCACGCGCATCATCGAGAGGCTCACGATGACTCGCAGGCTGGCTGACACTGGCGGAACGACCGGCGCAGCGCGACCACGCAGTTCGGCCGCGCGCCTCGCGCGGCGGGTCGGCCCGACGGGAGCGCGTCGACCCCGTCAGGCGAGCCGTTGCGTTGTACGGTGTGCGCGTCGACGAGCGGCCTGTCGCCGGTGGTCCGGCGACCGTCGAGTGGGAGGCCCGCAACAGCCCTCCCCGCTGCGCCCGCGTCGCGCCTGGACTTAGCCATCGTCAAGCCCGAACTTGGCGCGTCGCTCCACCGGCACGAGGTCGAGGTACTCGCGATGGCCGTCGATGAAGCCCCGGACGAACGGGCAGAACGGCAGCACCGCCAATCCCTGCGCCCGTGCGGTGTCCAGCGCGGCGGTCACCAGCAGCGCTCCGAGGCCGGCACCGTCGTGTGCCGCGTTGATCTCGGTGTGGACGAAGGCGATGGCGCCCGGTCTGCGCTGGTACTCCGCAACGCCCACGACGCCCCCGTCGACGTCGATCTCGAAGCGCCCGCGCTCGGGGACGTCGGTCACGGTCGGCGTCATCGCGTTGGATTCTCGCACGGGCCACGCGGAAACGCTCCACCGAACGGCACACCGCCTCGGCACGATCGCCTGGGAGGTGCGAACCCCCGGCTGCGCCCGCCGTCCGGAAACAGGGATATGGGCGATGGTGGGCAGGGATCTCGCCGACAGAGGTCGGGATTCGAATACGACACAGTGGCCGTTTGGGTTCTGCCTGACAACGAGATCGGGGGCGCTGTGCGCGGAAGAACCTGAACCTGCGACCGTTGGCTCCCGAGGCCAACCTTGCAGGGCTCTTGCGGGACGACGCGCTCCCACTGACGAGGGGCGCGTGCTTCCCGCACGGTCCTGCGAAGACCCGTCCGCGTGTTCGGAGACTGCATGGAGCTCGGCGTATTCCGCGTGGCGTATCCGTAATCGGACGCCGAGAAAGCGTGGTCACAGGGTGTGGCCGTAAGCGAGGGTGTGGCCCGCGCGCGACCATACGTTGACAGGCCGCTCGGGTGCTGGGAGCCTGCCGCTGTCCGGAGGCGAGCGTTGCGACGCTCTGAACAGGGCTGGGGCCGTGGGACTTCTCAGGCGAACACGCGCGAACACGGCGGACACGGCCTCGGCGACGGTCGACGTGACGGCCGTAGGCCTGCCGGCCGGATGGCGCATCGGGGTGGCCCGCGCCCCCGATCACCACGACGAGGTCACGGCCGCCGCCGAGATCGCATCGCCGAATGCGCCGACCCGTGTCGTGACGAGCAATGTCGACGAGGTGCCCCTCGGATGGTTCCCGGCGGCCCTCGTGCCGCAGGACAACGAGCACGACCCGCGCGCCGTGACGGTCGACTGCGCCGGGGCCAACCAGGTCGGCGGGATCCCGCCACGCCTCCACGCTGACGCCTGCCGGCGGGGCCCCAGCACCGAATGATTACCAACCGCTCTCACAACGACCGAGCCAACAACCGGCGGCCGATCGGTCGCGCGTACGCCATCGCCGTATGTTGTCTATTGGCGATTTGCCTCGGTTTGGCTTGGCATGCTGCGACTGCCGCCTCGACGAATGGGCCGACATCTGGCAACGCTCCCGCCTCCCGGTTGCGCTGGATCGGTCGCGACTGGTTCCTCGAGGGCGCCAACCTGCCGTGGCTGCACTGGCGCTGCGACTTCGGCTGCCAAGGCCATGGCGGGGTGCTCTCCTCGAGGGCGCAGCTGGATGCCCGCTTCCGCACGCTCGCGCGGCACGGGGTGCGGGTCGTTCGCTGGTATGCCTTCCCCGGTGACGCATGG
>JADGPG010000002.1 GCA_017882545.1 Thermoleophilia bacterium | reverse complement strand
TCCATCCAATCGGGTCTCGCTCCCGTCGGCGCCGGCGGCCGCCACGCTGATTCCATCATTTCGTACGTCACCCGGCCAAAGAGAAGGGCATCGGCCTGGTTGAGGTTCTCGACCGCGTGACGATGCATGTCTTCGTCCGCGGGGATGCCCGCACGATGATCGCAGCACCCGTCCAATGTGACGTTGATGGAGTACCGAAGGGGTCGCATTTCGCAAGAATACCGCCGATGGCGTGGGCCCCCGGCGAGTGAGCCGATTCCTTGGCCTCGTCCCAGGGTCTTGCGCGTCGCCGTAAGGCGGCCGCTCCCGAACTCAATCGGCCGTCTCTGTCACCGTGCTCGTCGTCCGCGACGTCCGTGTCTGGCCCGGGGGTGGGAACATAGTGGGAACATGCACCCCTGCCTGGCGCCGGATTGGTTAGAGACGAGGCCGACAGCAATACCTGCAAAGTCGCACGATCGGTGACGGGATTCACGGCCATGGATGGGCCCCGGAGCAACCCCTGATCCCATGGTCGTAGCCTCGAGTCCGTCACGGCCGGCGCGCGGGCTCTCCGGCGCCACCCGCTCGGGCGTCGCACCCGCCGCCAGTCCGCTGCGCGGTCATGGGCGAACCGCGTTTGGCTACCCTCACGAATACCTTCGCAATCCTCGTATCCGATCGGGTTGCGACGAACTGGACAAAGCGACACTCCGACCAAGGCGCTGGGCGTGACGTCAGGACTGCCATCACAGAACGGGTCGACGATGACCCGAATGACGCCCGAGCGACGGAACGTGCGCCTGGCGCGCGTGGTTGCGATCCACACCGCCCAGGGTGCCCGCGTTGAATCGCGGGGCGACTACGAGGCGGTGCTGGCGAGGGGCCTCCGGCTCTACAACAACCATGGTCTGAGGATTCACGGCGGAGAAAAACGCTCGATGGTCATGGTGGACGAGTACGGAAACGTGACAGTGCGGAAGCTGTAGCTCACCCACGCAGATCGGCAGATCTGGCGCGTCCGGCGTCCCCGCCAACCCCACTCCCCGACTCCGACAGGCATGGCCGACCCTTACGCTGAGCAGGGTGAACGTGGGGGAGACAGGCCTGAACTGGCCGAAGTCCCACCGCAGCGTCCCGCTCAGCCGCCGACAGCGAAGCCGCCCTGGGCGACGGGCGGCGCAGCCGATTCAAGACTCCGTCCGACCGCAATGCGGGCCCGCTCCAACGCCTCCGGTGCGCCGGACGCGACGAACTGGGCGTTGGCCAAGAGCAAATATGCGTCGAGTTCGAAGGTGAGTTGATCGGCGTCCTCGAGTGGATCGATGGCGCCGTCGGCCTGCGCATCGGCGACGGCCTGGCGCAACGTCGCAAGCCAGTCGGCGACGAACGCGAACGCCCGGTCGCGCACCGGGCCGGGGTGGGTGTCCACCTCGGCGGCGACCGACGCGAAGAAGCATCCCCCCGGGAACACGGAGTCCTCGACGTGCTGAAGGAATCGCTCGATCAATCCCCTGAGCCGCAGGATGCCCGAGGTCTCTGTGAGCGCCGGCTCGACGACGACCTCGTTGTAGATGCGGCAGGCGGTGTCGATCGTCGCGAGCTGAAGCTCTTCCTTCGATCTGAAGTGCGCGAACAAGCCGCTCTTGCTCATCCCGACGGCGTCCGCGAGGCGCCCCAGTGACAGGCCGGTAAGCCCCTCGACCGTCGCAAGACTGGCTGCAGTCCTCAGGATCGCCTCCCTGCTCCGCTCCCCGTCGGCGCGCGATCGGCGGGCGAGCGGCGACTACTCCGCGATTGCCGCGCTGATCGTTCCGGTCGCCGAGCGGCTGGCGGATGCGACTGACCTGCAGGCCGGCACGCGCGTCCTCGACATCGCTACGGGAAGCGGCAACGCCGCCATCGCCGCCGCCCGGATCGGGTGCACCGTGACCGGCGTCGACTACATGCCGGACCTTCTCCAGCGAGGCCGCGAGCGTGCGGCCGCCGAGCGGCTGGCGATCACCTTCCAGGAGGGCGACGCCGAGGACCTGCCGTTCCCGGACGCGTCATTCGACGCGGTCCTCCAGGTCTTCGGGGCGATGTTCGCGCCCGACCACGAGCTCACCGCCTCCGAGCTCGCCCGCGTCTGCCGACCCGGCGGGCGCATCGGCCTCGCGAGTTGGACGTCCGAGGGGTTCCTCGGCGACATGTTCCGCACGATTGGCGCGCATGTCCCGCCGCCGGCCGGACTCGCCTCGCCCATGCGGTGGGGCGACGTGGCCTACCTCGAGTCGATCTTCGGCACCACGGTGGAGTGGCTGGGTCACACCCGACGGGTGTTCACCTTTCGGTTCACATCGGCGGAGGCGTTCGTGAGCACGTTCGGAACCTGGTACGGACCAACCCTCAAAGCGTTCGAGGGGCTCGATGACCGGTCGGGTCTGCAGCTGGCCGACGATCTCGCGGCGCTGGCCCGCCGGCACAACCGTCTCGACGGCGAGGGCGCGATCGCGATTCCGGGTGAGTACCTTGAGTCGGTCGGCGTCCGCCGCTGACGTTCGCCTCCCGGCATTCCCGGGGGCGGCGAGTGCACCTGTTCCCGGGACCCTACGTACGATCGGGACGCCCAAGGCGCGCTGGGCGGAACGCGGACATCCGACGGGACCTCCCCCTTCGTGCGGGCGCGACGACCGGTTCAGCCGCGACACCCGGCGCGAGATCCGAGACGCAGCCCCGCCTCGACGCCGGTGACCGCGGCGACGTGCCGGGCGAGCGCCGACGCCGAGACATGGCCGGCAGGGAGCTCGACCACGAACGACGTGGTGCCGGGCAACGTGTGATTCGACCACCCGGTCGCCGTGCCGGGAAGAAACGCCAGACACGTCGCCCGCATCCGCGCGGTTCGCGCATAGCGCCGCGCGACGCCGCGGTCGCCGCCCGACATATCAACGAGGTTCTCATGCTGGTGGTACCAGATGGTCACGGAGGGCCGGATCCGACGGATGAGCGCAACGGCCGCGCGACTCTCGGGTTCCGACAGGGGCCGGGGGCCCGACTTGTAAGTCGCGTCGGCGATCCGCGCCCACCGATACGAAAAGTTCCGGTTCAGATCGACCCCGTGCGCATTCTGCCGGGTGTGCGCCGCGGTTCCGTCCGGGTTCATCTCCGGCACGAGCCACAGCTGAACGCCGGCCGGGACCGGTCGACGTGCCAGCGCCGCGATGATGGCGAGCCCCGCGCACTCATTGCCGTGAATACAGCCCACCACCAGGATCTTCCGCGGTGCCGACCCGGACCCCACGACGATCGCGCCAATGGTTCGTCCGCGTACCGAGCGACCGATGATGACGTGGCGTCCGCTGCCTGTCAGTTGGCTCGCCACCACGAGCAGCATCGCCGTCACCACGACCACGAGGCGCCGACCCGCACGGGCGCCGGTTCCCGGACCAGGCATGGGCCCCGTCGTCACGTCGCGCCCAGACACGCCCACAGTCTGACGCGACGGAAGGCGACCACAAGTCCGGATGGGGACCACCGATCGCGCAGGTCGTCCCCATCCGGATGTTCGGGCTATGCGCTAACCGAGTTGTCGACCGCGAAGGTCGTCTCCTGTGGCGGGGATGTGAATCCGCCGGTGATGCCCGCAGCCATCTTGGGCATCAGCACGCCGTCGCGGAACTGCTCCCAGCTCTCCTTGGAGTCGTGGACAGCGACAATCACCCATCCGTCTGCAGACGGCCCGGCGATGTGTGAGACCTGCCCCGCGGGCAGGCCGCCATCTGGATGGACCGCCGCAATGGATGCCGCGTACTGATCCCGCGTACCGCCGGGGAACTGATGAATGACTGCATATGCCATGACGCGCTCCTTGTTGGTCGTGCGTGGCTGGGTCAACCGCCCGGGGCTAAAGGGCGGGTGCTTCTGGCTGAAAGAGCGCCAGAGTGTTTCCGTCCGGATCCTTGAACCAGGCGGACCTCCCGATTCCGGGTACTGTCGCGACGCCGTCTACGGTCCTGATGGCACCGAGATCGAGCTCATCGAAGACGACTCCCCTCGCCGCGAGTTCCCGAACGTCGGCGTCGACGTCATCGGTCCAGAACCGGACCTGGGTGTGGTCGGCGGGGCTGCCCGCACCGCGCCCGTAGATGAGCAACGTGGAACCGTCGCCGCAGTCGAACAGCAGGTGGTTCGTGATCGTCCCGGACGACAGGGCGAGCCCGACGACCTGCTCGTAGAAGGCCCGGCTTGCAACGAGGTCGGTTGAACAAAGGACGGCTGACACACGCCGTGTGAACGGCATCGCTGATCTCCTTGGGGTGGGGGTCCGATGTGGGGGCGGGCTCGTAAATAGTCGGCGATGCGACCATCGCGGGCCCGCGACCGGCAGTCTGCGGTTGCGGTGCGATCAGCACCACGATCGTGGCCACACCGAACGTGGACGTCAACCCCGCGGTACCCGTGTTGCGGGCGCGCTCCCACGTGCGGTTGGCAACGACGGTTCGGCATGCGACCTCCACGACTCCGACACGGGCCCCCGCCCGCGAGCACGGTGCCCCGGGCTCGCGGGTGGGGGTGCGCAGCAGCGGGTTGGCGGTCATCGCCGCCCACGACCGCTTCCTGCCTCCTCGCCGGTGGTTTACTTGACATGCCAAGTTCTTACCGACATATCTTTGGCATGTCAAGTATTTCGCTACACTCGCCCCATGACGCAACCGCGTGAGGATCACTGGATGTCCGCGTGGCTCGGCTTCCTCCGAACCCACGCCCAACTGTGGGACGAGGTGGAGGCGCAGCTGCGTCGCGACCATGGCCTGACGGTCGCCCGTTACGACGTGCTCGCACACCTCGATGCCGCCGGTGGCCGACTTGGCCTCAGCGACCTGGCCGCCGCCATCGTCCTGTCCCCGTCCGGGCTCTCCAAGCTCCTTGATCGCATGGTCGCGGCCGGGCTGGTGCGCCGGGAACCGGATCCAGACGACGCGCGCTCGAGCTTCGCGCAGATCACCGACCGCGGGCGAACCCTCGTCGACCAGGCGCGTACGACCCATCACGCGCTTCTGCAGCGCCGATTCGGCGATGCCCTCACGGGCCGTGACGTCGCCGACCTCACACGGATCATGGGGCGGCTCAGGTCCGGTCCGGACAAGGAGTAGCGCGTGGTGACCCGGCGGCGGCTCAAGCCCGCCCGCGGCAACGTCGATACACACCCGGACCGGGTGCTGGCGGCGGCACACTCACGCCCGCACCACGACGTCCGTCGCACCGACACCGACGCGAGGAACCCGATGCCGCATCTCCGATCGCCGATCCGCCGAACGGGCCGACGCACCGTCCACGGTCGGGCGGCAGCGGCGCACGGGGCGCGCCGATGAGACGTCCCGGCATCCGTGGCGGCGCCATCGCAGCGACCGCCATCGCCGCGCTCGCGACCGCCGCCGTGCTCGTCGGCCAGCCCGCCCACCCGACGTGGGCCCCCCGGTGCACCATCTTCCCGGCCGGCAACGTCTGGAACCAGCGGGTCAGCGCGCTTCCGGTCGCCCGCAATTCCCACCGACTACTCGCAACGATCGGGCTCGCAAGCCACCTGCACCCGGACTTCTCCAACCAGGGCGGCTACGGGATCCCGTTCAATGTGGCCACTGCGCGGACCCCGCGCTATCGCGTCAGCTTTCTGTATTCCAGGGAGTCGGATCGGGGGCCCTACCCGATTCCCGCCAAGCCGCGGATCGAAGGCGGATCCGACCGCCACCTGCTCGTCGTCAACCGCGATACCTGCCGGCTGTATGAGCTCTACGACGTCCACCACGTCGGCTCCCACTGGACCGCGGGTTCCGGCGCGATCTGGAATCTCTCCTCGAACGCGCTCCGGCCCGCGGGTTGGACCTCAGCCGATGCCGCCGGGCTCCCGATCCTGCCGGGCCTGGTGCGCTATGACGAGGTCCAGCGCGGAGCGATCCTGCACGCCATCCGGTTCACGGCCCCGATCACCCGGCGCGCGTTCATCTATCCGGCGCGCCATCAGGCCGGATCGACCAACAGCGCCTCGGCACCGCCGATGGGCCTGCGGCTCCGGCTCAAGCGCTCGGTGTCGCTGCGGGGCTTCTCACCCCCGGTGCGGGTCATCCTGACCGCACTCCGGGACTACGGCATGATCCTGGCCGACAACGGCAGCCCGTTCTACATCAGCGGCGCCCCTGATCGGCGCTGGAACGACGACGTCCTGCATCAGCTCACACGGCTCACCGGCGCGAACTTCGAGGTCGTCAACACCAGCGCCCTCCGCAACCACTGACCGCAACCACGTACCGGTGCTGATCGCCCCGCACCGGTACGTGGTTGCGGGACTCGGGACTCAGGCGGGGATCCCGGGCGGCCCGAGGATCTCGATGCCGTAGTTGGCGGCGAGCGCGGCCATGGCCGCCGGGTCGGGCGGAGGCGTAGACGGGTCGGGAAGCGCGCGCGAGCGCGCCGTCTCGGCAGCCGCGCGCATGAAGCGTTCAAACCCGGCCGGCTCGGTGACCAACAGGAACCGCGCCGTCTCCGACGTGACCGCGAATGTGTGGGGGATGTCCCGGGGCCCGAACACGAAGGCCCCGGCCTGCGCGACGGTCACCGCCCCGCCGACCCAGAACGTCAACTCCCCGTCGAGCACATAGAACCACTCGTCTTCGTTGTGGTGCACGTGCAGCGGCGAGCCGCTGCCGCGTGGCCCGAGATGCTCGATCACGGCGACCGTGCCGCCGGTCGACTCATGCGATGCCTTGACCGTCACGAGCATGCCGAGAAACCAGAGCGCCTCCCCCTCGCCGGGCGGGAGCGCAATCGGTGAGACGGGCGGGTTGGTGGTCGTCGCCATCGGAATCCTCCGTTCATTTTCGCTATACAGATTGTTTCACTATTTGCCCGCACCGTATCCCCCACCGAAATCCATGTCAAGTTTTGTGAAACATGATGTATCGTTATCGCATGGCCCGCGCCTACCAACTCAAGGCCCGCGCAACCCGCCAGGATGCGACGCGACAACGCATCGTGGACGCGGCCATCGCGCTCCATCAGACGGTCGGGCCCTCGGCGACGACGGTCACCGATGTCGCCGAGCGTGCGGGCGTCGGGCGGGTCACGGTGTACCGGCACTTCCCGACCGAGCTGGATCTTGCGCAGGCGTGCAGCGGCCATTACTTCGCCACGCATCCCGCGCCCGACCTCCGCGAATGGGCCGAGATCGCCGACCCGGTCGAACGCCTGCGCACCGGACTCCGCGCGGCGTTCGCCTACCACGACGCCAACCAGGCGATGATGTCCCGAGTGCTCGCCGACGCCCGCGACCACGAGGTCATGCGGCCGTATCACGCGTACTGGGCCTCGGCCGCCGACGTCCTGCTTGCCCCGTGGCGGGCACGGGGCACGCGCCGCGCAGAACTTCGCGCCACCATCGCGCTTGCGCTGAGTTTCGACACCTGGCGCACGCTCGTGGGCGAGCACGGCATCGCGGCCGAGCGTGGCGTCGAGCTGCTCATCGGCATGATTGACCGTGAAGACGCCGCCAGACGGCGCCGGCCCTAGCCGGGATCCTCGCCAAGCCGCTCGAGCTGCGCGCGCAGCGCCGCGGTCTCGGCCTGTTGGCGGTGCAGCAGGTCGATGATCTCCGACAGCCGCACGTCGCCATGGCCCGACGGGGCGGCCGGGGCTCCCACATCGCTGCGCTCGTCGTCACGCGCGCGGGGTGACAAGAACGCGTTGGCGAGGTACCCCGACAGCGTCGCGAACAGCACGACGCCGGCAATCAGCAGAAACACTCCGACGATGCGGCCGCCGGGCGTGACCGGATACTGGTCGCCGTACCCCACGGTCGTCACCGTGACGACGCCCCACCAGAGCGCGTCGCCGCCGCTGACGATGTTCGCGTTCGGGTCGGCAGCCTCGAAGGGCAGCACCGCGGTCCCGGTGATCTCGAGCACCAAGATCACCAGGAATGTCATGACGTAGAGGGCGCTCTGGGCGCGGTCGCGCAGCAGCCACGCCAGAATCCCGCCGAGCCCGTACTCGCGCATGAGCCGCCACGCCCGGATGAGCCGGAACGCGCGCAGGACGCGCAAGCCGGGAAGGCTCCCGAGCAGATCGAGCCATCCGCGTTCGTGGAAGAAGTACCTCGACTTGCTCGGTGCCTGCCGCATCCGGGTGCCGAAGTCCAGCAGGAAGAAGATGGTCAGGACCCCATCGATGATCAGGATCACCTGGCGCTGCGCCGAGGTCAGCGGGCTCACGGGCAGTGCCAGCAGGATGTTGATGAGCGACAGAATCGTCAGCGCGAAGATGAAGACCTCGCGCGGGGCGTTGGCGAGCTCGGGCGGTCGGGTGCGCGTGGCCATCGGTGGCCTGTTCGGATCGCGGCGACGCTCTCCTCCCCCCGGGTGGCCGACTAGTGCCGGCCGCGGTCCGCGGCGGCGAACCGCATGAACGCCGTGATCGCGACGATCACCAACGCGATGGCCGCGCCCAGGTAGAAGATGTCCCGCCCCCCGTGGAAGTCCACGACGACGTCGACGAAACTCGTGAGCGCGATCAGTGTGAGCATCGCCATGATCCGCGTCTTCATGTCGTCGAGGTTGCGCACGTCGAGCCATGCGGGGACCTCGCCGCGCCGGTCGTCGGAGCCGCCCGAGAGCGTGAGCCCGTAGAAGCCGACGGCGATCAGCAGCAGGGTGGCACCGATCAGAAACAGATCGAGGTCGATCAGAAAGACACCGAGGTTGTCTTTGACCGGGAAGGGATGGTCGGACACGTGCCCCACCGCGTACACGAAGTAGGCGCCCCCGTAGATGAACGCGGCGAGCCCGGACAGCATGAGCACGACCGCTGGGATCAGCACGAGCAGTCGGGTGACGAGGATTGCCCAGGCGAACCCTCGTCCGAGCGGTGGGTCCCACACCACACGTGGGTCTCGGGGAGGGCGGTCCCCGTCGTCGTGTGGAGCCTCCACCTCAGGCCACCGGGTCGGCGATCGTGGAGGGTGTGGACGTCATGGACATGCGCTCAGGCTACCGCGACACCACCGCGCCCCATCGCCCGATCGGAGAAATGTTTGGGTGCCGGCACCCGACTATGGTGATCCCATGCGGCATGACCGGCGCACATGCGGACCGGCACGAGATGCCCTCGGGCGATGTGCGCGCCGGCACCGGGACGCGCGGTGACGTCGTCGCAGGGCCCCGATCACATCACCGCCCGGCAGTGGCTGTTCGGCTACGGCTCGCTCGTCGGCGAACCGAGGGCCCCTGTGACACGCGGATCCGCGGAGGACGGCGTGGTGGTGACCCTGCCCGGCTTCCGCCGGACATGGGGGGTCGCGATGGACAACCGGGCGGTGATTCCGGGCTATAAGAGCTACCGCGACCCGGGCACCGGTCGAACGCCGGCCGTGTACGTCGCGTTTCTCGATCTTGTCGCCGACCCCGCCGGGGCGGTCAACGGCGTGTGCGTCCCGGTGACCCGGCGACATCTCGCCGAACTCGACCGTCGTGAGCGCCAATATGGGCGCGTCGACGTCGGCGATCGCCTGCCGAAGCTCGCGGGTCCGGTGTGGGTGTATCTCGGCTCCGCGGAGGGACACGCACGCCGCACGGCGGGCGATCGGACCGGCACGACGGTCGTCGCCCGGGCCTACCTGGACGCGGTCCTCGCTGGCGTCGATGCGCTCGGTCCCGGCGCACGCGCCGCGTTCGATCTGTCGACCGACGACTGCGGGTGCCCGGTCGTCGATCTCATCCGGCACGATCTCCCGGACTGACCTCGGCGCCGGGGGGTCAGTGCGCCCCGGATCCCCCGGCGGGTTCATACGACCAGAGTTCGGACGACACCGATACGGGTGCGCCGTCAGGGGCCGGCCGGCCCGCGCCGGCGTGGCCGTGGGCAAAGGCGGGAGACGCCACCCACGCCGCAAACGCCGCCTCGTCCCGCCAGCGGGTCACCACCAGCCATTGGTTCCGTCCGTCGGTCGGGCGCAGCAGCTCGAAGCCCTCGAAGCCTTCCTGCCCGTCGACGGCGCCCGCCCGCGCGGCAAAGCGCCGGCCCAACTCGTCGCCTGCGCCCTCGGGGACGGTGATTGCATTGATCTTGACGATGCTCATGCTGCGATCCAATCAGATTCGGGACCCGAACCGCGCAACTCCGGTCGGCCGCAGTGCCGCGCGATCGTTTCATCCGTCGGACCGGTCGAGGGGCGGGGGCACGGTAGAGTGGGGACCGATACTCCACGATCAAGGACCGGATGGCGCGATGACGACGAAGGCCGCATTCAGCGACGACGAGTGGATCACCGTACTCGAGGGGCCGACGACGGCCGGCATGCTCGTCGTGATGGCGTCGCGGGGTGGGACCTTCCGGGAGACCTTCGCCATGTCGAAGGCATACGTCGAGGCCCGCGAGCAGCACGGGCAGAGCGAGTTGCTTGACGAGATCGCGTCCACCCGTCCCAAGGCCAACCACCCGAAGGGCCACGACCAGGCCGAGCTCCGCGCCCAGAATCTCGCGCTCATCACGAGGGCCGTCGGCATCGTCGCCGCCAAGGCCACGCCGCAGGAGCTCGAGGATTACCGCAACTTCATCGTGACGTTGTCCAAAACGGTGGCGGCCGCACACCGGGAGGACGGACAGGACGTCAGTTCGCCCGAGGCCGAGGCGATCGAGGCGATCACGGGCGCACTGCAGTCCTCCTGATCCCCGGCCGCCGCGGTCCCCGGGGCCGGGGACCGCACGGTGCGGCCATGACGACGGACGGGGCACCATGACCACATCTGATGCAGCGCTGAACCACCCCGATTTCCGGCCGATCGCCGTTGAGCACCCGACAGTCCCGGAACGCGTCGCCCGGGGCCGCGCCGAACGCAAGTCCGTACCGCGGTCCAAGCACGCGGATTTTGAGATGCCCGTGCACCGCTCGGATCCGATCGCGCTGCTGCAGTCGCAGGCGACGACGCGGGTGCCGCAGCTCGTGCCGATCCGGTACGGGCGCATGCTGGTGTCGCCCTTTACCTTCTACCGGGGCGCCGCGCTGGTCATGTCCAACGACCTCGCGGCGACACCGACCACCGGCCTGCGGGTCCAGCTCTGCGGTGACGCGCACCTGTCGAACTTCGGCGTGTTCGGCACCCCCGAGCGGCGGC
This sequence comes from Thermoleophilia bacterium, assembly GCA_017882545.1. Lineage (GTDB taxonomy): Bacteria > Actinomycetota > Thermoleophilia > Miltoncostaeales > Miltoncostaeaceae > CAITWD01. The sequence goes on along the minus strand of JADGPG010000002.1, from coordinate 27,331 downwards.
TCGTGTTCGACATCAACGACTTCGACGAGACCTCCCCGGGACCGTTCGAGTGGGACATCAAGCGACTCGCGGCAAGCCTCGAGATCGCGGGACGCGACCGCGAATTCACCGTGACCGACCGGCGCCAAGCCGTCCTCGCCTCGGTTGCCAGCTACCGCCGCGCGATGGCCGAATTTGCCGAGCAGACCAACCTCGAGGTCTTCTACGCGAGCCTCGACGTCGACCGGGCGCTCGCGCAGTACCGGCCGACGGCGACCAAGGCGATGATGGCCCGCACCGAGCAGACGCTCGCCAAGGCCCGGACGCGGGACTCGATGCACGCGTTCAACAAGATGACCGAGGTCGTCGGCGGGGAGCCGCGGATCAAGCCGGACCCCCCGCTGATCGTCCCGGCGGCGGCGTTCATGACCGAGGAGTTCGCCGCACGGTTCACCGATTGGGTCCACACGAACCTGCGCGCGTACCGGTCCACGCTCGACACCGACCGGCGGCAGCTGCTCGAGAGCTACCGTTTCGTCGACCTCGCCCAAAAGGTCGTCGGGGTCGGCAGCGTGGGTACCCGGGCGTGGATTGCCCTGATGCTCGGGCGTGACGACCGCGATCCGCTGTTCCTGCAGTTCAAAGAGGCACAAGAATCGGTGCTCGAGCCCTTCTGCGGGCCGAGCGGATACCGTAACCACGCCCATCGCGTCGTCGCCGGACAGCGGCTGATGCAGGCCGCCGGCGACATTCTGCTCGGGTGGATGCGGATCGAGGGCATCGACGGCGTCCAACGCGACTTCTACGTACGGCAACTACGCGACTGGAAGGGCTCGGCCGAGGTGGAGGAGATGGTGCCCGCTGGGATGGCCAACTACGCCGAGCTGTGCGGCTGGACGCTGGCGCGGGCCCACGCCCGTTCGGGTGACCGCGTGGCGATCGCCGCCTACCTGGGCAAGTCCGACGTCTTCGACCGCGCGATCGCAAACTTCGCCACCCGATGCGCCGACCAGAACGAACGCGATCATCAGGCGCTGGTCGACGCCGTCGCCGCCGGGCGGATCATCGCGGAGACCGGTGTCTAGCCGGACCGCGAGCGCACCATCCACCACCACGAACCCCGGCACGTCCCCGCAGCGTGCGGGGCTGGTGCTGCTGAGCCTGATCCTCGTCGCGGCCGTCGCCAACCTGAACCTGGCCGTCGCCAACGTGGCGCTTCCGTCGATCGGCGTGCACTTCAACTCGAGCCAAACCGTGCTCGATCTGATCGCGGTCGGGTATTCGCTCGGCCTGGCGTGCTCGGTGTTGTGGTTCGGTGCCCTCGGCGACCGCTACGGACGCAAGATGATGCTGGTGGTCGGCACAACGCTCGCGATTCCGATGTCGCTGCTTGCCGGCTACGCACCGTCGGACACCGTTCTGTTTGTCGCCCGCCTGGGCGGCGGTCTGACGGCCGGCATGGCCTACCCGACGACGCTCGCGATCATCACCGCCCTCTGGAGCGGGGCCGCCCGCACCAAGGCCATCGCGCTCTGGTCGGGCATCGGGGGGGCGACTGCCGCCCTTGGCCCGCTGCTATCCGGATTCCTGCTCCAGCACTTCAGCTGGGGCTCGGTATTCCTGGTGACCATCCCGCTCGCGATCGTCGCGGTCGTCCTCGCGTGGGTCCTGGTGCCGGCCCACGTCAACGAGAGCACGGCACGAGTCGACAACATCGGCGGCATCCTGTCCGTGGTCGTCGTCGGCGCACTCATCCTGGCGATCAACTTCGCACCTGTGCAGAACGCCCACACCGCGGCCCTCGTCCTCGGCGCGATCGCCGTCGTCGCACTTGTGCTGTTCTACGTGCGCCAGCGCCGCGCACAGAACCCCCTCTATGACCTGGCGATCGCGTCGCGACCCCCGTTTTGGGTCGCCGCCTGCGCCGGGATCGTCGTGTTCGGGTCGCTGATGGGGGCGATGGTCATCAGCCAGCAGTACCTGCAGAACATGCTCGGCTACTCGACGATGAAGGCGGGACTCGCGATCCTGCCCGCGGCGGTCTGCCTGGTCGCCGTCGCCCCGCGGTCGGCCAAGATCGTCGAAGCGCGGGGAGCGCGGTACACGTTGCTTGTCGGGTACGTGTTCGTGCTGGCGGGGTTCCTGTGGATGTTCGCCTTCTGGACCGAGGGCGCCTCGTACTGGACGGTCGCGGTCGCCTACATCAGCGTCGGCATCGGCGTGGGGCTTGCCGGGACGCCCGCCTCCCACTCCTTGACTGGGTCGGTGCCGGTCCGGCGGGTCGGCATGGCATCGGGCACGGCCGACCTCCAGCGTGATCTCGGCGGGGCCATTCTGCAGTCGATCTTCGGCGCACTGCTGACCGCCGGGTACACGGCGTCGGCGACCAGCCAGATCGATGCGTCGGGAAAGCCGGTGACGGTCTCGGTGCAGGAGGAGCTGACCAAGTCCTATGCCGGTGCCGAATCCATCGCCACGCAGTACCCGCAGTACTCACAACAGATCATCGGCGGCGCCCGGACCGCCTTCCTGCATGGTGACCGTTGGGCCTACTTCGCGGGCGCTGCGGCGACGCTTGCGGGAGGGATCATCGTTTGGTTCTTCTTCCCGAAGCACGACGAGGAGCGGCGACTTCTGGCCGAGTACGCCGCCGCCGACGGGGACGCGGACCCCGCCAACTAGAGCGAGGCGAGGCCTCGGATGATCTCGTAGATCCCGAGGCCGAAGGCGATCAGCACACCCACGCGGAGCAGATTTGCCTGGAGCCAGCGGTTGAGGCGACCGACCGCGCGACGCGTGCCGTCGGGCGAGATCAGATAGGCGGCCAACGGCACCCACACCAGCAGGAAGATGATCACGTTGAAGACGACGAGGATCTCCAGCCGCCGCGACCAGGTCGGCGTGTCGACGGCGATGTCCTTGGCCGCCGCCATGTAGAACGGGCTCGGGAGACTCAGGCAGGCACCCAGCACGATCATCCACGTAAGCGAGCCCTTGTCGAGGATGCGATCGACCCGCGCGTTGCCGGACCCGACGCGCGGCGCCCGGGCCACGGGGTCGCGGTTGCGCTGGCGGCGGTGGCGCTCGATCAACACCGCACCGGCGATCGCGATGACCCCGACGGCCACGTCGACCCACGGCCCGAACGTCGACGAATGCGACCGCTGGTGCCCTTGGCCCACCGCATCGAGCAGGAGGAGCATCAGGACGCCGTACGCGTAGCTCATCGCGTAGCCGCCGATCAGGTAGCCGCACAGCAGTTTCGGCGGATTCTTGGCGGTGAGCAAGACGAGGACGATCGCCAGCAGCAGCGGGTAGGCGGCGGATCCCAGCGCAAAGAGAAACAGCTGCGGAGTCATCTCGGTTCCGGTGGAGGGCGCCCCGACCTGCCGCACGCGCCGGACACATGTTGAGTGGCGTACGGCGCAATCGTGCGGGCATCGTACCCGAGCGACCGCGCCGCGCCGCGGTCCGCTAGAGCCGACTCAGGCCATGGGCGATCTCGTAGACGCCGGCGGCGGCGATGACGACCGTGATGATGATCCCCCCGTGCTCGACGAGCCATTCGTCGATGCCCCCGATCACGCGTCGCGTTGCGGCCGGGGAGATCAGATAGGCCGCGAGCGGTATCCAGATCAGCACGAAGGCAAGCACGTTCACGAACGCCATGAGGGCCAGCCGGACCGACCACTGCGCGTTGCCTTGAGCGATCTCCTTGAGCGCGGCCACATAGTAGATCCCGGGGAAACCCATCAGGAGGCCGGAGACAAATAGCGCCCGCGGGGTCGCGCGCGCGAGCAGGCGCGCCATCGCGCCCGACCCGCTCCGCCGCCGGCCGCCGCGGCGCTCCCGGCGGCGAAGCTCGAGGGCAGCGGCGATTGCAAGGCCGGCGACGCCGATGGCGATGTCGATCCCCGGACTCACCGTGTGCACGAAGCGCACATCGGTCACCCCGAGGCCTTCGAGCGCGCCGATGACCACGATTCCGGCCACAACGCTCGTCACCCATCCGCCGGCGAGATACGCCCCCAACAGACGCCCCGGCCGCGGCGAGGCCAACGCCATGAGGACGACCGCGAGTGCAATCGGAGAGAACGCGGACGCAAGGCCCAATATGACGAGATGAACGGCCACGCGGCCCTCCGGCCAAGGTCGAGCCGCCACCGGTTGACGATCACCGGGGCGGCGATCGGGACGGCGGCAGATCCGCCGGGTAGCCTAGACGCCGCCGAAGGCCATGCGAATTGCGTGCCTGAGCTGCGAATCGTGCGCGGCACCCGTGGTCGCCGCACCGGCGGTCAGCGTCGAAATCCGACAGCGTGCGTCGCACCAGCGCGCGATCGGTGGGCTGTTCGACCCGACGAGCGGCACGCGAAGCTGCCGCGCTCACGTGCTGTTGGGGGCGTTGTCAACGATTACCCAACGACGGCGCCGAGACCGCATGACGGTCAGGCGGACCCCCAACGCCGGCGATTCCGGGACCCCCGGACGACGATTGGCCCCGGGTACTGCGCTCCTGGACGGAGACGGGCATGATCCCGGTGTGACCCATCCGCCCGCCGATGCTCCCGAGCGACGCCGCTGGGCGACCATGCGCGACGCGATCGCTGCGGTGCGGGCGACCGACCCGGAGCGCGTCCGCGAACTCGCCGCCCACTTCGGCGGCCGGTCGCGCTGGCTGACACCCCTCGCCTACGGCGCGGGCACCATCGCGATCGTGTTTGACGGCGTCCTGCTGCTGCTGCACGAATGGCGCCTGATCCTGCTGCAGATCGTGTCGGCGGCATGGCTCTGGGCAGCGGCGTGGAACCTGCGCTCGCACATTCTCGATCACAAGGACCCGCCGATCACCGACGCCACCGTGATAGCGATCGCGGCCATTCTCGTGACGCAGATCGCCTACTGGTGCAACGCGACCTTCGCGTTCACGCTGAACCAGGACCGGCCGATCCGCATCCGTCCGGCGTTCGCTTCCGCGCGCGCCTACTGGCGCCAGATCAGTGGCGTCGCCTTGGCCGTCGGCGCGCTCCAGGCGGGAACCTGGCTGATCCTTCCCGGCGTCGGGATGTCGTGGTTCTGGCTTGCGGCCGCGGTCATATACGCGATCCAGCTGTACATGTTCATTGCGCTGCCGATGTGGCTGCTCGGGGTCCGCAAGACCGGCACGCGACGCGACCGGACGATCCGGAGCCTGACGACCGGGGTGCTGAGCGGGATCGCCGCGATCCCGGGCTTCCTGCTGAATCGGATCGGGCTGTTGCTGATGGGCATCGGCCCGCTGTGGTGGGTGGGCCTGGTCATCTTCTCGATCTCGGTCGTGGTCCACGTCGCGGCCAGCTCGTCGACCCGCGTGGTCAAGATGTCGGTGCGGTTGCGGGAGGCCCCGCCCGCCGCCTGACCCCGGCGCCCCGGGTCAGGTGACCTGCACGACCCGCAGCACGTCGGTCGTCCGTGAGTGGCTGTCGATGCCCGCGAGCACAACCACGATGTCGCCGATTCGCACGACGCCGCGCTCGCGTGCGGTCGTAATCGCCTCCCGGACCATGGACTCGTTGTTGTCGAACCCGGTCAGGGTCATCGGCGTTGCGCCCCAGCTGATCGCCAGCTGTCGACGTACCCGCTCGTCGGGCGTGAACCCGATGATCGGCACCTGGGGCCGGTAGCGGGCGATCGCCCGCACCGTAAAGCCGCTGCGGGTCAGGCAGAGGATCGCGCTTGCGCCGGTCTTCTGGGCGACACGCCAGGCGGCGTCGGTCATGGTGTCGGTGATGCGCTGGTACGGACCCGCGTCGTGGTGGGGTTCGCCCACCCGGAGCCGCGTGACCAGCCGCGTCCAGCCCTCGACATCGAAATTTGCGTCCGCGCGAGCGCACAGGCGCGCCATCGTCGCGACCACGTTGACCGGATCCGATCCGGTGGCCGTCTCCCCGGAGAGCATGACCGCCGAGGAGCCGTCGAAGACGGCGTTCGCGACATCGGAGGCCTCGGCACGGGTCGGGGTGGCGGCCCGCACCATCGATTCCAGCATCTGGGTCGCGGTGATCACCGGACGGCCATGGGCGATGCACTCCCGGATGATGTGCTTTTGCAGGTGGGGCAGGTCCTCGATCGGGCACTCGATCCCGAGGTCGCCGCGGGCGATCATGATCGCCCCGGCGGCTTCGAGGATCCCCGCCAGGTTCTCGATCGCGCTCCGGGTCTCGATCTTGGCGACCACGAGCGGGCCTCGCGGATGGGGCTCGGTGCCGAGGCGCCGGATGTCATGGGCCGAGCGCACGAACGAGACCGCGACCATGTCGACGCCGGCCTCGATGAAGGCGTCCAGGATGCGCAGATCATCGGGTGTCGGCGTATTGATGCGCAGGCGCTCGGAGGGAATGTGCACGCCAGGGCGGCCGCTCAGGTGCCCGCCATGGTTGACGACGGCCTCCAAGTGGTCGGCGGTGGTGTCGACGACCTCGATGTCGATTGCACCATCGCCGAAGCTGATGCGGTCACCCGGCTCGATCCCTTCCAGCAGGCCGTCGAACCCCACCTCGATGACCTCGGCAGTCGACCGCGAGTTGCCGGGCACGAGTCGGACGTGACGGCCGTCCGGGAGGTCGACACCGTCACGGCCGAACGAGGCCGCCCGCAGCTTGGGTCCCGGAAGGTCGACGAGTGTACCGATGTCGCGCCCGGCTTCCTTGGCAAGGGCACGGACACGCCGATGGATCTCCAGCGCCTCCTCGACCGTCCCGTGCGACATGTTCAGCCGCACCGCGTCCATGCCCGCGGCGATCATTCCGCGCAGGGTCGACTCGCTGTCGGACGCGGGTCCGATGGTCGCCAGGATCTTCGTGCGTCGCAACGGGGCAGTGGTCATGGCGTCGATCATATGCGGCGCGCGGCCGACACGACGGGCAATGGCCCCGCGGTCAGCCGAGGCCCTCGAGACCGTCAACCACATGGGCCCCGAGACCGTCAACGAATGCGACCGGGTCACCGGTGAACGGCATGACGTGGACCTGCGCGACACCGATCGCCGCATACGCACGCATTTGCTCGACGAATGCCGCGCCACCGGCCGCGTCGGGGGTCACCGGGGCGATCCACAAGACGGTCTTGGCAATGCGATCGGGATCGGTGCCCTCGCGGGCGCAGTGGGCGGCCAAGATGTCGTACTTGCGGGCGAGTGCATCCGGGCCGATCTGGGGCCCGGCGAACATGTTGCTGGCGTCCCCGTAGCGGGCGACCAGGCGCAGCAACCGCTTCTCCCCCGATCCGCCGATCATGATCGGCGGGCGGTGCAGCGGCTGCGGGGAGTTGATCGTCTCCGCCAGTCGAAACCAACGGCCCGCATACGGGCCGTTGTCGTCACTCCACATCTGGGTTACGACCTCGAGCGTCTCCTCGAGCAGCTCGAGCCGCTCACGCGTCGGCGGGTACGGCACCCCGAGCGCGTGATGCTCACGCTCGTACCAGGCCGCGCCGAGGCCGAGTGCGGCCCGGCCGCCGGACAGGACGTCGAGGGTCGTGACGATCTTCGCCAGTAGCCCCGGATAGCGGTAGGTCACGCCCGTCACCAGAAGCTGCAGCTGCACGCTGGAGGTCACGCCGGCCAGGTAGCCGAGCGTCGTGTACCCCTCGAGCATCGGATCCGTGGCGGCCGCGAACCCCTCGAGTTGGAAGTAGTGATCCATGAGCGACAGGTTGGCGATGCCCCCGGCCTCGGCCGCGGCGCCGACGCGCGCGAGCGTCGGGCCGATCGTCGCGGGGCCGCCCGCGTAATCGAAGTTGACCAGGTGCACACCGAGCTTCATCTGTCCCCCGTCATCGGATGCCTGGTCACATCATGCGCTGGCGGTCGGCGGGTCGCCCGTCGACCGTTCGGCCGGTCGGATGCGCCGCAGTCGCTCGCGGCGGTCGCGGAGCCGGGCGGCGACCACGGTCGCTGCGGCGGCGGCGGCCACGGCGATCGCCCAGGGCCAAAATGCGATCCCCGCCCGGGCACCGGGACCCGCGACCGCGACGACGAGCGCCAACGCGGTGAGTGCGATGTTCCGCGCGAGCATGCCCGGTCCGACGCGCGTGGTGTGGAGCACGCCGAAGCAGTTGCACTCGGGCGCGTCGCCCCGCACCAGCAGCCGCGCGACCGCGATCGAGAAGGCGCCGAGCGCCAGGGCACCGACAACGCCGCCAACGCGCGCGGTGACGTCCGGGATCAGCAGCGCCACCGCGCCGAGTTCGACCGCCGGAATGACGAGTGCGACGGGCCGGGACACGGGCTCCGGGACGCCAAACAGGCGCACCCGCGCCCACGTCCGGCGGAAGCTTGCGATCTTCGCGAGCGCGGCGACGCCGAATATCACGGCGAGCGCGATGCGCAGCGTCAGCACCACTACGGCCAACGGGCGTACCTCCGGCGTCCGCGCCCACTCCTGGCGCCGCCCAGACTACTCTCCACCTTCGACGCGCGGACGGGGACGACCGACCGGCGCGGTGGACCAACCGCATCGCCGAGACGCCCGGTCCACGGTCAGCGGTAGATGTCGAGGAACTTGTTCGTCACCACGTCGTCGGCGCTGCCTTCGGGCTCGATGACGACGCCGGCCGCGACGATCGGGCTGACCCAGTGGCCGATCCCGGCCGGCAGTCGTGCGACGTAGTGGCCGTTGGCGAGGGCGTAGACGTGGATGCCCGTTCCGACCGGGTCGAACGCATAGATCAGACCGCCGGCGATGACCGGCGACGTGCCCCCTGGCGTGCGCTGCCACACGGCGGCGATCCGCGGGTGGCCGTGCGTCAACGACACCTGAAATGCCGACAGCATGAACCGCGTCGCGACGACGACCAGCGCCCCGGTGCGATCCGGGTACACCGCCGGCTGCGTGAACAACGGCCCCGGCAAGCCGATGTGTGCGACCTCACCGCCGAGTCTGGCGTCGGCGTGGCCGGTCCCGTTGAGGTTGCGCAGGTTGACCAGGCGCAGCATCGCCTCCTTGCCGGACTCGACGGCCAGATGCCAGCGGCCCATGACCGGGAGGATTGCCGGGGCGCTGGAGCCGAGATCGAGATCGGCGCTGTTGAGGTACTGCTGATTGGTCGGAGTGAAACTCTGCAGCAGTCGCCCGGCATCGCCGGTCATCTCGAGGATGCTGTCGCCCCAGTCGGTCGTGCCGTTGAAGTCGCCGTTGCCGGTCGCAAGCAGCAGGTTGCCGGTGGACGGGTCGATCGCGGGCGCCCCACGCGCCCACACCGACGCGCCCCAGTTGGCCGCGCCACCCAGCGTGCAGGTCGCCGGAATGATCAGATGGTGCCGGTCGGCGCAGAGCGTGTTGAACACGTGGACGATCCGCCCGGTCCCGCGATTGATCGCGACGATGTGCCCGACGTAGGGCGGATTGTCGTAGTAGCTCGACGTTCCTGCGATCACATCGCAGCCCGAAATCGTGAGGTCCGGCTCCATCTTCTCCAGCGCCGGCACGAGGGTGATCCGGGCCGGCCATGACCCCGCGCGGATCTCGTGACCGGTGGCAATGTCCAGCTTGCGGACATACCCGTCCGGCGTCGAGACGTAGACGTGCTGCCGATCCGGGTCGGCCACGGGGCTCGCCACCTGAAACTGGGCCGTATTGATCCATCTCGCAAGGCCCGGCGGCTTGTAGAGCCACCAGACGTGACCGGTGTGGGCGTCGATGCCGAGGCTGTGGCCGTAACGGGTCGTAAGCACGACCAGGTCGCGCCGCGCACCACGCACAGTGATGCCCGTCATGAGAATCGGCGAGTTGTCGGCGGCGTCGGGTAACGCGATCCGCAGCCGCCGCAGGCGCACGACGCGGGCAACGGTCAGACCCGCGGGGGCGTCGTCGGCCCGGCTCGGCGTCCTGCCAAACATGGGCCAGTCCCCCGGCCGGTAGGCGGTCGCACACGTCGATCCGGCGGAGGCCGCGCCCGTCGCATACGGGCGTGCGGGCGCCGTGCGCCGAGCGGCCACGGCCGCGGTTGCCGCCAGCACGACCATCAGTACGACGGCCGCCGTGACTCCGCCCCGTGCCCACGCCGCCCGCATGCACACCGTCCCGCATCCCGAGTCATCCGATTGCGCGCTGCGCACGCGATCGGGACCCTACAGTCGGCGACGGCAGAGCCCGGGCACCGACGACGCGCCGCCCGACGGGTCGATCAGCCGGGGGCCGGCGGGCGCGCAGCGGACCGGGCGACCTGGACCACGTGTGTGCGCCCGTCCCCGTGGCCGGGCGGATGCTTCTTTTCCCAGCTGCGGGCGGACGGAAGGAAGGCCAGGGCGAGGCCGACTCCGATGACCAACGCGCCCGCGAGCGCCGCAAAGCGCGCGCCGCGGTTGGCCGCCCCGCGGGCACGCGGGGGACGGCCCGACTCGGCGCCCACGATCCGGGGCACCCGGACCAGGTAGTAGACGATGTGGATCGCGGCAACGATGAACCAGAGGATGAAGCTGGCCTTGTGCACCGTAAACAGTGTGCTCCCATGCGGGCTTCCAGCGAGGACGAGCGCCACCCCGCTGGCAAACACCACCACGGTCAGCAGCACCAGCAGTGGGGCCAGCATCCGCAGGGCCAGTGCCGGTGGACCGGAGGCGCGGTAGGCGCGATCGCCGGTGTAATAGCGGACGAACCGGTAGCCGGTCGAGCCCAACTTGAGCAACACCGGCGGGATCAGCACGACCCCGACGAAGATGTGGGGTGTCAGCAGGGTGCTCAGGGAGACGATGGTGACGCCTTCGACCGCCAACAGCACGACCAGCAGCGCCGCCGTAAGCGCCGTGAGGCGCTCGTTGCCGTCCACGCCGTGACCGTCGGTCATGGCGTGGCCGCGCACCTGCGTCCAAAGCCCCGCTGCGCTCATGCCGACTCCGCCGTCCGACCGCCCCGCGTCTGCGTCTGCACCCGACCCCCCGGACCCGTCTCAAGGACCGGCATTCTCCGACCGGCATTCTCGCCGGAATGGTGGCGACGCTAACAATGGGTGCTGGGAGCTTCCTGTGAGGTTGGTTATGGGTCCGCAAACGCGTCGGTGGCCGGGGTTCAGCCCTCCAGGCGCGCCGCGATGAACGGTGTCCGGGCCAGGTCACGCCCCAGCCCGACGAGGTCGGCCTCGCCGTCGGGCGGATGCACGAGCGCCGCCTCCCAGACGCCGGCGTCGGTGGCCGACGGAACCCCGACGACCCGCGTGGCGAGGTTGTAGACGGCATAGACGACATCCAGGGTCTCCCCGAGACGGGTCGCAAAGGTCTGGCGCAGCACGTTTGCCGTGAGCGCCGAGTTCAGGATGACCGACAGCTCGACCAGTGCCCCGCGGTACCCGCGTCGGGCGGCCACATCGACGCCGTAGACCGCGCCCAGCGCCGCCTGGGCACACACGACCGCGGGCAAGAGGCTGTCGACGATCGTCCGCAGCGGAAGCTGCGCGGCGACCCCGAGGTAACTCTCGGGCGCCAGATAGGCGTCGACGGCCGCGCCGACCGCCTGGCAGCTCGTATGCCCGATCACAACCAGGAGGCGGATTGTGGCGAGCTTGTCGACGGCGAAGTCGATACTGCCGACCGACCACGCCCCGGGCACGTTGCCCGCGACGCGGACCATGAACAGATCGCCGGCCGCGCGTCCGAGGACCAATTCCGCAGGGACCCGTGCATCCGAGCAGCCCAGCACCGCGGCGAACGGCTCGTGCGCCGGTGCCCCGTCACCCGCGGCACCGATGTCCGATGCGTCCAGGCGCACCAGATGCCAGCGCGAATCGCCGTCGGCGGACGCATCGGCGAGTCCGGCAAACCAGCGGTTGCCGTCCAGCAACAACTCGCAGGCGCGCGCGGCCGTTGCGGGCTGCTCGTCGCGGTCGTGCCCGGATCCGTGATCATGGCCAGCCGCCTGCATTGCGCGCTCCCTTCGGCGATCGGGGGTCGGGGGTCGTACGCGTTGCGCAAGAGCCTAGTAGCCGGCCACCCCGGCAGCGTTCACCACCCGTTCACAATTGCTGCCGCGCTTTTTCACATTTGGCCGAAATCCGGTGGATACGCTCATCCCGAATGCGCGCCCGCCCTCGGTGGGGACGTCGCATACGAATCCCCGATCAGATGATGGAGGAACGTCCGAATGGATCGATCCAAGCGCAACCGCCGCGGCATCCTTGTGGGAGCGGTTGCCGTCGCCGGCGCAGCACTCGCAGTGGCCGGGTGCGGCAGCAGTTCGTCGTCGTCGTCATCGTCATCATCGTCCTCAGCGACGAGCACGGGCAGCGGCAGCAGCTTTGCCGCGCTCGCCTACAACACCTGGTGCCAGAACTCGAAGCTCTGCTCGTACACCTCCAAGGGATCCGCGGGCGGCATCCAGGACTTCATCAACGGTGTCGTCAGCTGGGGAGCGACCGACTCGCCGCTCAAGCCCGCCGAGCTCACCCAGCTCGCGTCGGCGCGCGGGGGCGTCACGCCGGTCTACTTCCCGACGTTTCTTGGCGCGATCGCGGTGCCCACCAACGTCACCGGGGCCAAGAGCCTGCAGTTCTCGGGCGCGACGCTCGCCGGCATCTTCGACGGCGCGATCACGACCTGGAACGACCCGAAGATTGCGGCCGACAACCCCGGCGCCACGCTCCCGAGCGCGACGATCACCGTGTGTGTGCGCTCGGACGGCTCCGGTACCAGCTCGAACTTCTCGGGCTACCTCGGCACCTCCAGCCCGCAGTTCCTCACGAAGGTCGGCGCCGCGTCGAAGACGCCGGCGTGGACCGCCCCGCACCTCACCGAGGGCCTAAAGAACCCCGGCGTGCTCCAGTGCGTCAAGGACAACCCGAACTCGATCGGCTACGCCGACCTGGCCGACGCGCTCAGCGCCGGTGACCAGGCCCTGCTGGCCAAGATCAAGTCGCCGGGCGGAACGTACATCGCCCCGACCTCGGCGTCGGTGTCGGCGGCCGGCACGACCGCGCAGGTCAGCCAACCGATCGTCCCCAAGCCCCTCCAGAAGAGCCTCATCAACTCGACCGCCTCGGGTGCGTACCCGATCACGATCACCACGTTCGTGCTCGGCTACAGCAACTACCAGCAGGCCGGCGAGTCGGCGAAGCTGGCGGGCGTGCAGTCGTTCCTCAACTACGCCTACGGTTCGACCGCCCAGGGCGCCCTGACGGCCCTCGGCAACGCACCGCTGCCGTCGACGATTCTGAGCGCCGCCAAGGCGCAGGTCGCCACCCTGAAGTAACCCCAGACCGCGTGCGCACCGGCGATCGCTTCGGTGCGCACGCGGGCGGCGGTCTAGATGATCGCCAACCAGACCAGCGACACGGCGCCGGCCACGATGCAGTAGATCCCGAACGGGGTCAGTCGGTTCGTCACGAAGAACCGCAGCAGGAACCGGATGCTCAAGTACGCGGCGATCGCGGCCGCAATCGCGCCGATGAGCGCCTGTCCGCGGATGCCGGACCCACCCGAGCCGAAGAGTCCGGGGAGCTTGAGCAGCGCTGCCGCGAAGATGATCGGTGTCGCCAACAGAAACGAAAAGCGCGCCGCATCACGGTGCGACAGCCCCTGGAGTAGGCCGCCGGACATGGTGGCGCCCGACCGGGAGAAGCCGGGAATCAGCGCCAGCGCCTGGGCCAGACCGATACCGCCCGCGCCCTTGACGGTGAGGCTGCGCGCCAGGCGCGCGTCGTCGTCGGCCTCATCGACCCGCGACCGGCGGCGCCGGGACTCGGCCCAGAGCAGCATCACGCCGTTGAGCATCAGGACAACGGCGACCAGGTACGCATCGCCGAACAGCTTCTCGAGGGGGTGCTGGAGCGCGAGCCCGATCAGGCCCGCGGGCACGGTGCCAATGATCAACAGCCACGCCAAGCGCGCGTCGCTGTCGCCGGGGGCCACACCGCGGTTGGCGATCGACCGGACGAACCCGCGCGCGATCCGGACCCAGTCCGCCCAGAAGATGCCGAGAAACACGAGCGCGGTCGCGAAGTGGGTCGCCACCAGGAACGTGACGTACCGGTCGTTGCTGCGGGTCAGGTTCCATCCGAGCAGCTTCGGGACGATGACGCTGTGGCCGAGGCTCGACACCGGAAACGGCTCGGTCACGCCCTGGATGATGCCCATCACGATGGCCTGGAAATACGAGATCATGCGTCTCCCCGAGGGTTGCCCGCGCACCCGGCGACGCCGCCGCCGCGCGCGGTTCTGGTCGTTGCCCGTTTCGCCCCAAACAGCGAAAATCCTGTTGCCCGCGCGGGTTCCACGGGACCGGTGTTACGCCGACCGGCCGGTTCCCTCAGCCGCGGCCGGCGCCGCGAGCCCGAGCACCTCGGCGATCAGCCGGTACGAGCGCACCCGCTCCTCGTGGCTGTGGACCATCGCCATGAGCATCAGCTCGTCGGCGGCGGTCGCCCGAACCAGGTCGCGCAACTCGTCGCCGACCTCGTCGGCGGTCCCGACCACCTGGGCACGCCGATACCGGCGCACCTGATCACGCTCGCCCTCGTCGTAGGGATATTCCAAAGCCTCTTCGGGCGTCGGCAGCGGCGCGGCGCGGCCGCTCCGAAGCCGGATCACTCCAAGGGCCATTGACGCGGCCAGGTCGTGCGCACGCGCGGAGGTGTCGGCACAGATCGCCGATGTCGCCAGGATCACGCGTGGTCCGTCGCTGCGTCCGGTCGGGGTAAACCGGTCTCGGTAGCGCGCGATCGCCTCCGCGGCGCCCCGCGGGTTGAGATGCCGGGCGAAGGCGAATCCGACCCCCAGCATTGCCGCCATCTGAGCGCCGTAGTCGCTGGAGCCGAGGATCCAGATCGGGGGCAACGGGATCTCGTGCGGCTCGGCCGCGATGGCGGCGAAGGGGTGATCGGGCGGGAACCCGGACTCCGTGTAGGCGAGCAACTCGGCCATCTGCTGGGGAAATTCCTCCGCGGCGCCCGGACCGCGACGCAGTGCGTAGGCGGTGACCGCATCGGTGCCGGGAGCCCGTCCGATCCCGAGATCGATCCGCCCTGGATGTAGTGCCTCCAACACCCGGAACGCCTCGGCGATCCGCAGGGGGCTGTGGTTGGGCAGCATGATGCCCCCGGCCCCGACCCGTATGGTCGACGTTGCCGCGGCGATGTGCGCGATCATGATCTCCGGCGACGGGCAGGCCATCGTCGGGCTGTTGTGGTGCTCGGCGAGCCAGTAGCGGTGATAGCCGGCGGCCTCGGCGACGACGGCCAGCGCCACGGAGTTCTCCAAAGCGCCCTGCGCGCCGACACCGGATGGCACCGGGGTGAGGTCAAGGACGGAGGCAGGGATGCGCACCGGCTCAGCGTACCGGCGCACCCGGGCTCGGGTCGGCGAGGTCGACGCCCTGGGGGAGATCGAGCCGGCCGCCGGGGGCGAGTATCCGAACCGCCACGTCGGGCGCCACACGCGCCGCTTCGGCGGCAAAGCGGACCTCGGGCGCACCGTGGCGGGCCGCCGGCGCGCCGCGGACGAGGTGTTGACGGTAGCTCCCCCAGTGGATCGGCACGGCGATGCGCGGGCGCAGCAGCTCCAGCGCGGCGGCCGCACCCTCGGGATCGAGGTGCCCCGGCCCGAGGGACGGCCCCCACCCCCAAATCGGCAGCAGCGCACAGGTCAGCCCGGGCGCGAGGGATGCCATGCCCGCAAACAGCTCCGTGTCACCGGCGAAGTACACCGAGGTATCCCGTCGCGAGACCACATACCCGAGCGCCGGGGCCCCGACCCCCCGTCGGCCGAGACGGCGCCCGTCGTGGGCGGCAGGCACCGCCCGGACCCGCAGCCCGGCAATGTCCACGACCTCTCCCGGGGCGAGCTCGACGACCGGGCGGTCGGAGCGCCGTCCGAGCGCGGCGCGGCCACCCAGCGGGATCACGACGGGGACACCGCGGTCGACCAGTCGCAGCGACGGGAGGTCGAGGTGGTCGTGATGAAGGTGCGAGATCAGCACCGCGCGGACGCCGTCGGCGATGCCCGCGACCCTCGGCACGGTGCGTCGCAGGTGCATGACGCGCGACCGCAACAGCGGGTCGGTGACGACGCTGTCGCCGCCGAGCGTGATCCGCACCGTGGAATGACCACCCCACGTGATCCGGTCGGTCGCATCGTGGTGCGTGTCTGGGCGGTGCCCCGGCATCCCGGAATCCAGGCTAGCAGCACTCCCGCGCCCGGCCCCGGCTCGGACGGGCCGCATATACTGGCCCCCGATGGCCGGGTTCACCAACATCGTTGTCTGCCTTGATGACTCCGAAGGCGCGCTGCGCGCGCTCGCGACCGCGCGCGAACTCCGTGCCGACGGGGGCACCCTCACGCTGGTCCACGTCATCCCGCCGCCGTCGTTTCTCACTGAGCTGGCCGCCGGCCTGGGCGGTGGCATCATCCAGGACCAGACACCGCTGATCGAGATCGCCGAGCAGTGGATCGCAACCGTCGCCAACGACGACGAGGGCTCCGTCGTCCTCGAGGGCAACCCGACCCACATGATCGCCGAATGGGCCGACGAGCACGACGCCGATGCCATTGTCGTCGCCAGGCACGGATCCCCGGAGCGAACGGTGCTCGGCAGCTTCACCCAGAAGCTGCTCGGGATCGCCCCGTGCGCGGTCCTGCTCGTCCACGCCGGGGACGCCGAACCCGCGGCCTGACACGGCACACGGCCGCTACCATCGGCCGATGCCCCTCCCCCGCGTCCGCGGATGAACGCGATCCCGCTCGCGTCCGGCGGCGCGCTCCGCCTGACCGGGCCGATGACCGGAGCAGTCGTCGTGTGCATGAACGGCGGCGTGGCCCGATCCGTGCCCGGTGACTGGAGCCCGAGCATCGAGTGGCTCGTCGCCCGCCTCGCCCCCGAGTTCCCCGAGGTCGGGTTTGCCGAAGTGCGTTATCGCATCAAGTCGTGGCGTGAGATGGAGTCGCTGATCACCGATGCGCGCGCGGCGGTCGCGGCCGTCCGCGGGTTCGGCGCGCAACGACTGGCGCTGATGGGATTCTCGGCGGGCGGTGGCGCCGGCCTCGCCTGCGCGGCGCGTGAGGGCATCGACGAGATCATCGCGTTGGCCCCATGGATCCCCGACCGCATGGACCTGTCCGGGCTGGCCGGTGTCCGCGTGTGTGTGTTCCACGGGAGCCGCGACGGCGGACGCCTCGGATTCGTCGGCGTGCACCCGAACCACTCGCTGGCCGGAGTCGCGCGCCTCCGGGAGGCCGGGGCCGACGCCACCCACACCGTCATCCGCGGAGCCGTGCACGGCATCGCGGTGCGGCCGTTCGGGCACATCATCCCGCTCCCGCGCGCGCGCGAATGGCTCGCGCTGATCCGGGACGAGATCGCCCGGTTCGCCTCCGACGCGGACTAGGACGTGCGGCTGGCGATCCGCTCGGGGGTCGGCACCTTGACGTTCCACACCAGGCCGAGCCGCTCCAGGCCGCGGATCACCATCCAGCTCATGTCGAGCTGGTAGCGGCCGAGGCCGTGGCGGGCCGATCCGGGAAAGGCATGGTGATTGTTGTGCCAGCCCTCGCCGAAGGTCAGCACGGCGACGACGCCGACGTTGCGACTCTCGTCGGTCGTCTCAAACTGCCGACGCCCGAAGGTGTGGCAGATCGAGTTCACGCTCCAGGTCGTGTGGTCAAACACGAAAACGCGCACCAGTCCGGCCCACACGACGACCTCGACCCCGCCCGCGACGCTCCCGGTCCAGGCCCACCCGACGGCAAAGGGGATCACCAGCCCGAGCGCCACCCACATCAGATAGAGCCGGTCGATCCAGCGGATCACCGGATCCCCGTAGAGGTCACTGCCCCACACCGCACCACGCTCCATGCCCTTGGTGTTGAACAACCAGCCCATGTGCGCGTGGTAGAGGCCCGTGACCGTGCCTCGCCAGCCCTCGCCATGCCCGTGCGGCGAGTGCGGGTCGCCATCGCGGTCCGAGTGGGCGTGATGCTTGCGATGGTCGGTCACCCACTGGGTCACCGGGCCCTGGGTCGACATCGCACCGGCAATCGCCAACGTGCCCCGGGCCCACGACGTCGTCTCGAAACTGCGGTGCGAGAACAGGCGGTGGTACCCGACCGTGATCCCCAAGCCGCAGAACACATACAGGACCGCAAACACCCAGACGTCGATCGGGCGCAGGGCGACCCCCCACAGGATGCCGGCGGCCGAGAGGACACCCACGAACGGGATGGCCACGGCCAGCAGCGTCACGACCCGGCTCCCGAGACTCGTCTCATGCCGCACGGTGCCGATCGGTGCCGGCGGCGTCTCGTCGAGGGTCACCATCACGACCCACTGTAGCCGCCGATTCCCGGCTGACTGGGGGGTACGGTCCCCCTCGCAAAGACCGGACGTGCCGCTACCCTCCGACGGGTGAAGATCGCCGTCATCGGCAGCGGGATATCGGGCTTGGGCGCGGCCCATGCCCTCGCGCCCGTCCACGAGGTCACCGTGTTCGAGCGGGACGATCGCGCCGGCGGGCACGCCCACACGGTCATAGTGCCGCAGTCCGGCGGCGGCACGCTGGCACTCGACACGGGATTTCTCGTCCACAATCGGCGCAACTACCCGCTTCTGACGCGCCTGTTCGACGAGCTCGGCGTGGCGACCCAGGCGTCCGAGATGTCGTTCTCGGTGACGTGCCGTCGCTGCGGCATCAGCTACGCGGGCCGCGACCTGTGGGCCCAGCGGCATCACCTCCGCGATCCGCGGATGCGACGGCTCGCGACCCAGATCGTGCGCTTCGCGGCCCTCTCCCGGCGCTGGCGCGACGGGCGACACCGGACGCGGAGCGTGGCGCAGCTCGCGACCGACGAAGGGTTCTCGGACGACTTCCGCGACCACTTCCTGGTCCCGTTCGCGGCCGCGATCTGGTCGATGCCGCCCGGCGACGCCTTCGGGTTCCCGGCCGACGATGCGCTCGCGTTCTTTGCGAACCACAATCTGCTCGGCGTCCGCCGGCACACGTGGCGGACGGTGGTGGGCGGCAGCCGCACCTACGTCGAGGCCATCACGGACCGCCTCGGGGACCGCGTCCGGCTCGGGACCCCGGTCACCGACATCCGGCGCCTGAGCACAGGTGTCTCGATCGGGCTGCCCGGCGGCCGGGAACGGTTCGATGCGGTCGTGCTCGCCACCCATTCCGACCAGGCGCTCGCGCTCCTGTCCGCTCCGACTGCGCGCGAAGCCGAGCTGCTCGGGGACATCGCCTACACCCCGAACCACGCGGTCCTGCACACCGATACCGCGTTGCTGCCGCCCGATCGCCGTGCGTGGGCGTCCTGGAACTACCTGATCGACGACTGCACCGACCCGCACCGGCCGCCCACCGTGACCTATCTCATCAATCGGCTCCAGCAGATCCCCGGGCCCGTGCAATACGCCGTCACGCTGAACCGCACCGATGTGGACCCCAGCCGGGTGATCGCCACGATGGACTACGCCCACCCCCGCTATACGTTCCGCGCGCTGCGGGCCCAGTCGCGCCTCGGAGAGATCAACGGCCGCGACCGGATCTGGTTCGCGGGCGCCTACCAGCACCACGGGTTCCACGAAGACGGCCTGCGGTCGGGAATCGCGGTCGCGCGGGCGCTCGGGGCGTCGTGGTGAGATCGGGCATCTACATCGGCAACGTCATGCACTCCCGCACCGCGGTCGCCGCGCACAGCTTCCGCCACCGCGTCGTGATGTACGCGATCGATCTCGACGAGGCGGCGCATTTGGCGCGCAGCACCGGGCTGCTCACCATCGACCGGCGCGGGCTTCTCAGCCTGCGCGCGGACGACCACTTCGGCGATCCGGCACTCGGTCTCCGCGGCAACGTCGCCAAACTCCTCGGGAACCACGGGATCGGGATCGCCGACGGCCGGATCCTCATGGTCACGAACCTGCGGACGCTGGGCTACGTGTTCAACCCGATCACGTGCTTCTGGTGCTGGGACCAGGACGGCGGTCTCGCCGCCCTGGTTGCCGAGGTCTCGAATACCTTCGGCGAACGTCACACCTACGTCTTCCCGGGCAGCAAAGCCACCCGCCACGGAACCCAACTCGCGTGGGAGGCCAACAAGGCCCTGCATGTGTCGCCATTCTTCGGCATGGACCAGCGCTACCGCGTGGTCGCGTCACCGCCCGGTGAGCGCCTGGCGCTCGCGATCTCGGTCGTCGACGGGGACGCCATGGTCCTGCACACGACGCTGACGGGGCGGCGGCGGCCGTTTACCCGGCGTGAGCTGGTCGCGGCGCAGCTGCGGGCGCCGCTGATGCCCCAGCGCGTGACCGCACTCATCAATCTCGAGGCGCTGCGGCTGTACAAGAAGGGCGTGCCCGTCATCCGCAAGCCGCCGTTCCGCACTGGCGAAGGGTCGATCGTTGCGAAGGCCGCACCGTCCGGGCGGCGCGGTCTTCGGCCGCCACCTCGCCCGCGGCGGTCGCCGCTCTCACCGATCGTGGCGCGGCTTGCCAGCGGGGTGCTGCGACACCCGCCGCGGGGAACCATGGAGGTGCGCTTTCCCGACGGGCGCGTCCAGCGCGCCGTCGCGTCCGCTCCGGGGCCCGCCGCCGTGATCCGGATTCATTCGGGCAACCTCTTCCGCCGCATCGCGACCCGCGGAATGACCGGGGTCGGCGAGTCCTACGTGGCCGGGGAATGGGACGCCGACGACCTCCCGATCGCGATCGAGCTCCTTATGCGGCGCGCCAACGCACTCGCATCGACCCCCCGGGGGCGCCTGCTGACCCGAATAAGGGACCATCGCCCGCGCGTGCCCGAGCGGGTGTCGATGGCGGTTGCCCGCCACCAAATCCACTACCACTACGACCTCGGCAACGACCTGTATGCCCTGTTTCTCGACCCCTCTCTCACGTACTCCTGCGCGGTCTTTGCCGACCCCGACGACGATCTCGAGACGGCCCAACTCGCCAAGCACCGGATGATCTGCCAAAAGCTCCGGCTCTCCCCGGGGGATCACGTTCTGGAAATCGGCTGCGGGTGGGGATCGTTCGCGATCGTGGCCGCGGGCGAGTTCGGCGCGCGGGTCACCGGCGTCACGCTGTCCGACGAGCAGCTCGTCCTGGCGCGCGCGCGGGTCCACGCGGCGGGGCTCGCGGACCGTGTTGAGTTGCGTCTCCAGGACTACCGCACCATCGATGGGACGTTCACGCAGATCGCATCGACAGAGATGATCGAGGCGATCGGCCACCGTGAGTTGCCGCGCTACTTCGCGACCGTCGATCGCCTGCTCGCCCAGGACGGCATCGCCTGCATCCAGGCGATTTCGATGCCGGACCAACGCTACGAACGCTACCGGCGCAGCCGCGACTGGATCAGCGAATATGTCTTCCCCGGCGGAAACCTGCCGTCGCTCGCGGCGATGTCGCACGCCATGGCGGGCCACTCCCAGCTGATCATCCACGGCGTCGAGGACATCGGGATCAATTACGCACGCACCCTCGAGCTCTGGCGCCAGAACTTCGCCGCGGCCCATAGAGGGGTGTTGGCCCTCGGCTTCGACGAGCAGTTCATCCGTGGCTGGAACTTCTACCTCGCATCGTGCGAGGCCGCGTTCCGGGCCCGCTCCATCCTCGACTACCAGCTGGTGCTGACCCGCCCGTTCAACGACCGGCTCGGTGTGCCGCAGATCGCGTCAGACCGAGCACCCACGCCGATCTACAGCTCGACGGTGATCCCGCGCCAGAACGCGACGTAGCCGCTGATGTTCTGTGCGGCATCCAACGGCGACGGGTAGTACCACGCGGCGTCTGAACTGACCGCATCACCGACGACCACGTCGCAATAGCTGGCCGTGCCCTTCCAGCCGCAGACCGTGTGCGTCGCCGAGTCGCGCAGGTACTCGCGGTGGACCGCGTCGGGCGGAAAGTACTGATTGCCCTCGACCTGCACGGTCGCATCGGACTCCGCAATCACCGCTCCGTTCCAGAGTGCTCGCGCCATTCCGGACGCTCCTTGGCATGGGCCGCGTCCTGAACATTCGGCGGCGATTGACGGGGGGTGCGCTGCGCTGGAGCGCCGCGTTCGTGACGGACCTGGGGACGGCCCGGTGCCCGACGAACACGATAGCCCGCGAGGCCGCGGACGGGCCCGGGAACCGCCGCCCAGGCGAGTCCGCCCGGACCCGCTTTGCGGCGTCCTGGAGGTGCACTAATGTCGGGATACCACAGAAAGGAGGTGGTCCAAATTAGTGATCATTGTGGAGGTGGCAGTAGCTAGGGGACGCGTCCCCATGCGCACCTCGGCAGCACGGGGGCGGGCAACCGTCCCATTGGCCAAACCACTGCTGCCACCGGGCCCGGAGCAGATCGGCTCATGTCGATTGTGCTCCGGGCCTTTTCACTGGCCCAAAATGCGGCTCCGGCTCGGTAATGTCCTCGGCGCGGTCCCCATCGTCTAGTGGCCTAGGACTCCGCCCTTTCAAGGCGGCAACACGGGTTCGAATCCCGTTGGGGGCATCGCCTGAGAGTGCTTTTGGCATAAGGGTTCTCACGCCGCTAACGCCGAACAGGATCGGGTCGGAAAGTCCGATTCGGCCCCGTTTCGGCCCCGGCGGTCCGCTCGGAACAGCCCCATCATTCCGAGAACGGAGAACGTCATGACCAGCACTGAGCTTCACCCCACCCAAACCGACCCAGCGGCGCTCTACTGGGTAGCTAGACGGCTTGCGCGTCCTACTGGGCGAATCCGTAGACCGATACCGCGACCTAATGGAATTCGAACAGGCCGGGCCGGGATACCACGACATGGTAGACGCGCTCTGGGACGCGCGGGAGAGCATTCCGAAGTTTCAGACCGAGCTGGCGGTACACATCGTCAAGCAGGCTGGCCCTACGACTCAACCAAGCTAGCCTGGTGCAGTTCTTCTAGACCGCGCATGGCTGCCTCGTGCTGACTCGGCAGGAGGTGGCCATAGCGGTCCATCGTGATCTTGATCGATGAATGGCCGAGGTATCTGGAAATCAGCAGTGGGTACACGTTCTTCGCGATCAAGAGCGTGGCGCAGGTGTGGCGCAGGTCATGGAACCGAAGTCCTGGCTTGTTAGGCACTGCCTTCAGCACGGCGGGCTTAAACACGTCCCGCAGAAACCGCGACTCCGACTGTAGACCGCCGCTCGCGTTCGTGAAGACGACGTCCTCCGGGCCGGTCCCACCCTCCGTGAAGGTCCGGAGGTGAGCGTCGAGTTCCTTGCACAGGAACGGCGGCAGGTCGATCGTCCGACGCTCGTGGGTCTTGGGCGTGTCCCAAGCGAGTCCGACGCCGTCGACCCGCACAACGGTCTCCGCCACCGTGAGCTTGCCGCTGAGCGTGTTGAGCCGCTTGCGCTTCAGACCCCACATCTCACCCGCGCGCAATCCCCCGTACGCTCCCAGCAGGATCGCCGCCCGGTAGCGAGCCGGCACCGCATCTGCCAGTGCGTTGACCTCTTCCGGGTCCAGATAGAGCATCTCGCGCTGCGGGATCGGCCCGATCTTTACGCCCTTGGCGGGGTTGTCGTTGATCCGTCCCATGTCCACCCCGTAGCTCAGCGCACTACGGAAGACGCTGTGGATCTTCTGGATGGTGCCCAGCGGCATCCCGCTACGGATCAGGTCTGCGACCCATGCGTCAACTGATCCGCGAGTGATCGTCTCCAAGGGGACGTTGCCCCAGAGCGGTAGTAGGTGCACGCGCAGGACGCTCTCGTACCGCGCCTTGGTGGTGGCTTTTATGGCGAGCCATGACGTGCTCTGCTGCCACTCGTCTGCCAGCTGCGAGAAGGGGATCTTCTTGGAGCGCGGGTCAACGTGCTTGCGGAGGTGCAGGTCTGAGTCAACCTTGGCCTTTTCCTCCTTGGCTCTGGCGTGGGTCCTATACGTCTTGGATGCGCGGCGCTTGATGCCGTTGGCGTCGTCGTAGTACCAGCGCAGCTGGTACGTGACGTTGCCGTTTTTACCTTTGCGCCTGCGGATGTCGCTCATGTGGTGGAACTCGCGTTGTCAGGGCCGAACCCGGGGCCGAGGGCCGGTCGTTCTGTACAAGTATACCTTTTTGCAGGCATTCTTGTATTATTTTCCCCGCCGCGTAAAGGCGGTAACACCGGCAAGTGGACGCTAGCGCGGTGCGGCGTGCTGCTGACTGGCCAGCCCCGCCGCAGCGCTCGATATCGTCAATGTGATGGATCGCTGCTTGTTCTGCTCCGAGGATCGCCCGCTCACCCAGGAGCACTTGATCTCGAAGCCGATCAAGCAGGCATTCCAGCTCGACGGCAAGGCGTCCGTTGCCGAGTTGTCGTATCCGCCCGCCAATCCGGATGATCCCGACGTCCGATCCGTGGCACTTCGCAAGATGACGGTCGGGATCGCCTGTGCGGAATGCAACAACGGGTGGCTCTCCGATCTGGAGAACGCAGCGGCAGCCGCGTTCGACGCATGGCTCCGCGACGGCCGATTGGAGGCTGACGGATACGACTCTGTCTCCCGGTGGCTCGCGACGCGGCTGCATGTGTGGTCGCTCCGCGACGGCCGGTGGCGAGATCTCGAACAAGCCATCGAGCGCGGCGAAGGAGCCGTGATCCCGAACTTCAATCGTGCTGGGCGTCTCGCCGCCGGGGCCGAAGATGCCACCGAGGGTCTAGTGACCGGGGCAGCCCGGAGTGATGGTTCCGTGGGATACGGCTTCGGTAATGCGCGAACTCATCCCAATGGGATCCGCAAGCCGTTCACGGCCGTCCTCGCGCTTAGCCTCCCGCCGCTCCAGCTGTGGGTTGCGGACTCGCAGTTCGAGAGCGACATCCGCCTGCCGACGGGCGTCATCAAGCTGCGCAGTGGATCGCCCCTGCGACGGCTTCAAGGACGCGGCGGCAACCTCTCCCCGGACCTAGTTCAAGTCACGTTCCGCGACTGACGCCAGTGCGCTGTGCACGCTGGCCGGCGAGTCACGGCCGACCGCGAGACCATCATTACTTGGGTACAGCCGCGCCCAAGTAGAGGAGTCCCAATGCCGGTATCAGAGACGGTCACATTCCTGTTCGCAGAAGAGCTTGGCGAGACCCTTCGCTCCAACGGAGTGAGTGAGATCATGAAGGTCAACGTGGCCCGCGTCCCGCTGGCTGGTGAGGCGGTCTCCATCCGCACGTCCGACGAAGAACCAACCATGGGCGTCGTGTTGTCTATCTGCTGGAACCTTGTGCCAGGCGCGCAAGAGGCCCAGTGCATCGTGTTCGTAAAAGAACCGTCGGACGAAATCCCGGGCATCAGAATCAGCGTCGAGGGCCCTTAACGCCAGCACAGTAGGGGCGCGGTTAGGGGAGCGACCCACATTGAACGCGCAGACCCCAGCTCAATCCTGAGCAGCGCGCCGCCTCATGAAGGCGGTAACGACCGGCGCAGCCCCGGAGTTGAACCATCCACTTGTTCCATCCGTGTCAAGGGACAGAGGCCTACCCCGTCCCCGGCGGAGTCGGCAGCCCCGTGAATCCGAGAAGGCAGGTCGAACGCGTGCCCAGCTCTCCAATCAAAGTCGGTCGTCGCTCACAGAAAACGCTGCTCGCCGTAGGTGCGCTGGCTGCTGCGGTCACCCTCGCCGCCTGCGGTAGCAGCAGCTCCTCCACGACGACGAGTCAGGCGTCGACTCCCACCACCAGCTCAGCAGCAAAGCCGGGCACGTCCTTTAGCGCAGCCAACGTGTCCGGGCTCGGATCGGTTCTTGTGGACGCCAGCGGCCGCACCGTCTACATCCTGACCTCAGGTGGTCACATCAACGTGCCTTGTGCCGACGCGAGTGGCTGCACCAAGGCCTGGCCCGACCTCCCACTGCCCAGCGGCGTTACCTCCGCGAAGGCCGGCACCGGCATTCAGGCGTCGCTCCTCGGATCTAAGAAGCTCAGCGACGGCGAGACCTACCCGACCTACAACGGGTGGCTGATGTACGAATTCGCCGCGGACTCCGGCCCGGGGCAGGCCAACGGCCAAGGCATCCAGAGCTTCGGCGGGACCTGGTACGTCCTAAACCCGTCTGGCAACCCGATCACCGCTGCGACCAAGTCAACCTCCGGCGGGAGCGGATACTGATGAGAGTGGTCGGGACCTAGCTTTGGGCCTAAGCCGATATCGCCGTGGCCGCAGTACCTATCGCCGACCACCACGGATCTGATTCAGCGCTCCGCCGTATCACGGCGGTGACGCTCGCAACGCCTCCCTACAACAGCGGATCGATCGCCAACACGTCGACCCGGCGGCCGAGCGTCCACGACGCGTCGCCCGTCGATATCGTCTGAACCTCGAACGACATCAGGTCGTCGGACCTCTTCTGCACTGACGCCAAGTGGTGGGCGGTCGTGGTTTGGAAGTCTGGCGGGGACCCGCTGTGTGGACACTTCCGCAAGAGGCGGCCGATGGTCATGCCGTCGTGTGCCGTGTCCAGAACGAACACCCCCTGGCGACGTCCGTTGGAGTCGACGCACTTGTTGCAGACGACGAGCAAGTGATCAGGCCCGATGTCTGCCCACTCAAGAGTGCCCCACACCACGTGCCTCCATTCCCGCCCACCAATTGTGAACGACCGTGGGCAGCCCTCAGCGTCCAGGTCGGAACGCGGGGGACGGATCGGAACACTTCTTGCTTGGCTCGGTCCTTGAAAGGCAGGTTACGACTGCGGAACGTCGCGCGTCAACGGGT
Organism: Thermoleophilia bacterium; assembly: GCA_017882545.1. Lineage (GTDB taxonomy): Bacteria > Actinomycetota > Thermoleophilia > Miltoncostaeales > Miltoncostaeaceae > CAITWD01. The sequence goes on along the minus strand of JADGPG010000002.1, from coordinate 697 downwards.
TGGACGCGGCCGCTTGGAGGGCCGTGCCGAGGGCCGAATGCTGGTCTGTTCGGTCAGACGCCAGTTAGAGCCTGAGCATCGCCCCGCCCTAATTAGGCGGTAGCGACGTGATCATCCGCCGGGCGAGGTCGTGGCCGGCCAGTCTGACCGTGGGCTTTAGGCGCCGAAATCGGGTCGACCTCGCCGGGCTATGTCCGACAGATCCTCGCTCGGTAGGAACCACGGCAGGCCCCATGACGTCGGGTATCTCGGCCCGGTTCGGTAACGAGGCCGACTGCCGCCGGGCAGATCAGACGGTTGGGCGGGGGCAGCCCTAGCAGCAGGGCGCGAGATCATGGTCGGGGCGGCACCACGGGGCGGCCATGAACGCGCCCTCGTTTGCCACGAAGGGCACGAACTCTGGACGCCCGCGCCAGGTGGTCTAGCGTGAGGGTGCTCCAACCGGACCTCCTGGAGGTCGTCGGCGCCTGGCACCCACAACGTCAGGCGTTCGGAACGTGTCGGCGGATCAGCTATTCGGGGCTGACCCCCTTCGGGGTCTCCCCGGTTCGCCGCCAGGGCATCAGGCCGAAGGCGAACAACGTGAGCACGCCGAGACCGATGCCGATCACCACGTTGCAGATGCCCACGACAATGCCGAAGATGGAGACCTGCTGGGCGAAGTAGGACATATTCAGACCGGTGGTCAGCGCGGTCT
>JADGPG010000034.1 GCA_017882545.1 Thermoleophilia bacterium | reverse complement strand
GCCGATGCCCACGGCGTTCTCGCCCACGGCACGACCAACAGCGCCGGCCACATCGTGCTCACCGTTCCGGTCCGACGCTCCGGCACTGTCAGCCTCACGGCAAACGGCGGTGGTCCGCTCGTCCGCGTCATTCTGCGGATGCGACCGTTGATCGCCCTATCGGCCGCTGACCGGCACGCAGTCTCCGGAGCGCCGCTCGGGCTTCGGCGCCACCGTGTCCTGTCGGTGTCCGGAACTGCCGCCCCCCGCGGCGTCGTGGCCGGGCAACCCGTCGAGCTCGAGTACGAGGTTGGACGTGTATGGCTGCCGCTTGGCTTACCGGTGCCCGTTGCACGAAACGGCCGCTGGCATCTCACCTACGCGGTGTCACGACCCGGGAGCGCCGTCGTCAGAATGCGCGTCGTCATGCCGTCCCAACCCGGCCTTCCCTTCGCCGCGGGATCGTCGGCCGCGTTCCGCGTCGCCATTCGCTGAGGGGTCGTCCGGCCGGATTGCGGAGTCGGGCACCCCCTCCCGCGTCGCGCTCACGCCATCTCCCCGGTAACCCCACCGCCGGTGGGTGCGCACGAGGAGACGGAATGAAGTACTGGGTCGGAATCGCCGGCGCATGCCTGACCGTGGTGGCCGCACCCGGGATTGCGGGTGCCGCCGGCCCGGTGAGTGCCTCACCCAACGCCGGTGCCCTCCCTGACACTGCCAAGCTGCAGCAGCTCGTCGACGGGATGTACTTCTGGGTCCTCCTGCTGACGCTGGCGGCACTTGTCGCGGCCGCCGCCGTCTGGGCCTGGGGCAGCCAATCGAACAACCTGCGCGCCGCGAGCGACGGTCGACGCGGTGTGGCGGTCGCGCTCCTGGCGGCCCTGGTGATCGGCGCGGCACCGACACTCGTCAACTGGTTCTACGGGCTCGGGCGCTGATGCGCGCGCGCACCGTCATCGCGCTCGTGATCGTCGCGCCCGGCGCGATCGTGCTGGCGACACTCGTGACATTCCTCGCGACGGGGTTGCTGATTACGGCCGCCGGGCCGGCGCCGCACGCCCGGCCTGCTGCCGATGGCAGCCGACGACTGCACCGATCGCATGCTGTGCACCGCGAGCGTCCACGCCCCAGCCGATGACGTCTCTCTGCCAGATCCCGGGCGTCGGAAACGTCTGCACCGCCGCAACAGCACCGGTTGGCGCGGCGGCCGGCGCCGTCACCGACGGCGTTCTCGGCGCAATCCGCACGGCGATCATCAACGCCTGCGTCTGGGCCGTCGTCCACGTCGTCTCGGGACTCGGAGCGTCATCGAAGGTGTCGCTCACGAGCGCCGCGGTCGGGACCAACTACCGCTTCATGGTCGCCGTGGCGGTGGTGTGCATGCTCCCGCTCATCGGCCTCGCCGCAGTTTCTGCCCTGCTGCGAGCGGATCCCGGGGCGCTCGCGCGGGCCGTGTTCGGTGCGCTCCCCGCCGCGGCACTGCTAACGCTGGTGGGCCTCCAGCTCACCCAGACGTTCATCGATGTGGTCGACGCCGTGTCGGCGGATCTTCTGGCCGGACACGCGGGCGACGGCGCGTCGATCGCACATGCGATCCCCGCGGCTCTGGGTGGGACGCCGGTTCCTGTCGTCATCGGGGTCACCGTCGCGATGGCGGCGATGTGCGCAGCGCTCGCAGTCTGGATCGAATTGCTGGTGCGGGCGGCAGCGGTCGAGGTCGCCGTGATCTTCCTACCACTTGCCTTCGCGGGAATCGTCTGGCCCGCGACGGCGCGATACGCCCGGCGGCTGGCCGAGGTTCTCGCTGCACTAATTCTCAGCAAGCTCGTGATCGTCGGCATCGTCAGCCTTGGCATGGCCGAACTCACTGGGGCGACGATCCCCGGCGTTCTCGCGGGCACGGCCATGCTCGGGCTCGCGGCGTTTGCGCCGTTCGTGCTGCTGAGCCTCATCCCGATGGCCGTCGACGCTGGGCAGTTGAGTCAAAGCCGTCGCAGTGCAGTCTCGGTGCGGACCGTGAGCCGTGAGGTGGGCGCCGCCGAGTCGACCCTGCGACGTCTCCGGACGCCTCCGGCGTCATCGTCTCAGCGGGCGCGCGTCGTGGGGGCGATCTCACAGGCGCAGCGCGACCCGGGCGGGCGGATCGCGCAGCGCCCGCGCATCATCCGGGGTCGCCGATGAGCGGACCAACCGGGGACGGCGATCGCGTCCGGTTCGGGGCCGCACGGCCCGGGACGGCACTGGGTGGCCTCCACTGGCGCCAGTTGGGGTTGCTCGTGGTCGCCGGTGCGTGGGCGCTCGCGGTCACCCGGCTGGTGCCGGGTGCACTCGGGCCCGCGGTCGGGCTCTCCGGTGCAGCGCTGTGTGCCGTCGCCGCCCTGGCCCGTCCTGGAGGTCGCCTGCCCGTCGATTGGGGCGTCACCGCCGGGGGGTTTGCGTTTCGGCGTGCGGGCGGGCGCACGCGGTATCGCCGGAGGGCCGTCCGGCCCGACGCCCTCCCGGCACACCTCGACGGGGTTCGCGTCCTGGAGGTCGCAACCGACCGTGGTCCCGTCGGAGTCGTCCGCGACGGTGGACGCCTGGTCGTCGCGCTGGCGCTCGAGGCGGAGCCGATGATGCTCGCCGGCGACGCCGAGCTGGCGGTCAGGCGAGCGGCATGGGGCGAGGTCCTTGCGGGGATCGCGCGGCCCGGCACCGCAATCTCACGTGTCCAGTGGATCGCCCGGACACACGGCCTTGGGCCTCGTGGGCAGAGCGGGTTCGTTCCGCCCGACGAGGTCGACGCGGCGCCGGCCACGGCAGTGGCGAGCTACCTCGAGCTTGTCGCCCGTGTCGGGTCCGAGGCCCGGGAATATGGACTCACGGTCGCACTCGCCGTCGACGGTCGGCGCGGCACCGTCGCCGATGCGGTTCAGCAGGCACTCGACGCGGCCGGTGACCTCAGCGACCAGGTCCGCGCCGCCGGACTTGGGTCGGCCCGCCTCCTCGATCCAGGACGGCTGGCGGCCGAACTGCGCAGCGCCGGGGACCCCGACCTCGACGACGCCATGGCGGCGTCTCCCCACGGCGGTGTCGCGCTGCCACCGGACCCGGGAGACATCGGTCCGATGGGGGTGGATGAGTCGTGGGGCGACGTCCGCTGCGACGGGACGTGGCACGCGGCGTTCTGGATCAGCCAATGGCCGCGCGGTGAGGTCGCCGGGGACGTCCTTGCCCCACTGATCCTCGCCGGTCCCGCGATGCGATCAATTGCGGTGGTCATGGAACCGCGTGATCCGGCCCGTGCGGTTCGCGATGCCGAGCAGGCCCGTCTGCGGGATGCCGCCGACGACGATCTGCGCGAGCGCACCGGCTTCGTGCGGACGGTCCGCCGCAGCCGCCAGCAGTCCGCGGTCTCCGCGCAGGAGCGCGAGCTTGCCGACGGGCACGCCGCCTATCGCTTCACCGGCTACGTCGCGGTCACGGCCAGATCACGCGAGGACCTCGACGACGCATGCCGCGAGCTCACGGTCGCCGCCGCCCAGGCCCACTGCGAGATACGGCGGCTCTGGGGCGAACAGGCGGCCGGCGTCGCCACGGTCATGCCCCTCTGCAGGGGGCTCGGATGAAGGGTCCGCGGGTCACGGCCCGGGTCCTGACCACCGCCCACCTATCGGCGGCGAGCCCGTTCTTCGCGGGACGCACCCTCGATACCGGCGGCGTGCTTGTCGGCCGTGACGTGATCACCGGTCGCGCCTTCTCGGTCGACCCGTGGCGACTGTATGCGGCAGGGGTGATCACAAGCCCCGGGACCCTGATCGCCGGACAGGTGGGACTCGGCAAGAGCGCCCTGGTCAAGACCTATATCGCCCGCCAGGTCGTGGCCGGCCGGCGGGCGACGGTGATCGACCCGAAGGGCGAATACGGACCCCTGGCGGAGTGGTTCGGCGTCCGGCCGATCCGACTGCATCCCGGGGGTGCAACACGGCTGAACCCGCTTGATCCGGCAATCGCCGCCGACGCGCGCACGGCCCTTGTGACGGCTGTCGTCGAACACGGGCTCGAGCGGCGGCTCACTCCCGTCGAGCGCGCCGCGATCGAACGCGCATGCCGTGCGGACCCCGACGTCGGGCCCGCCACGCTCGGCACCGTTCACCGCGCGCTACGCGCCCCGACCGCCGCCGATGCCCGCGCACTCGGGACCGTTCCGGCCCGACTCGCCGAGGAGACCCGGCCATGCGCCCTCGAGTTGCAGCGGCTCTGCGACGGTGAACTCGCCGGCATGCTCGACGCGCCGACCACGGCGGACGTCCGTCTCGACGGGCAGGTCGTTGTGTTCGACCTGAGCGCGATCAACGGATCTCCGGCCCTCGGCATCGTGATGGCGTGCATCGCCGCCTGGCACGACGGCCACGCCGGGGCCGGGACGGGCGCGAGAATGCTGGTCATCGACGAGGCGTGGGCGCTGATCGCGCGCACGGCCACCGCGGAGTTCTTCCAACGATCATGGAAGCTGGCGCGCGCGTCGGGAGTCCAGAACATCCTCGTCGTCCACCGCATCTCGGACCTGATGGCGGCCGGCGACACCGGCTCGCGTGTGGCACGGATCGCCGAAGGGCTCGTGTCCGATTCCGAGATCTGTGTCCTGATGCGTCAGGCGCACGCCGACCTCGCGGTGACCCGCGAGCGGCTCGGGCTCAGTGACGTGGAGGCGGAACTGGTGACCCGCCTTCCGCGCGGGACCGCCTTGTGGCGGATCGGCGGACGCAGCTTTGCTGTCGCACACGTGATCTCCGCGGCCGAGGCGGCCCTCATCGACACCGACCGGGCGATGCGGGCCGAACCGGCGTGACCGCCGCCCAGGTCGTGACGATCGCGGCGGCTGCGTGTGCCGGCTGCGCCCTGTTGATCGCCCGCTGGCGTCGCGACGACGTGCATGACCGGACGGCCGCACGATTCGCCCGTCCACGGGAGCTGCGGGGGCTCACGCTGCGCGCACCGGCCCCGGGGCGCCTCGTCGTCGGCCGTGCCGGACGCAGGCTGCTGGCGATCGAACGACGTCACTCGCTGCTGGTCGTCGGCCCCCCGCAGACCGGCAAGACCGCCGGCCTCGCGATTCCCGCGATCCTTGAATGGCCCGGGCCGGTGCTGGTGACCTCGAGCAAGCCGGACGTGCTGGAAATCACCCGGCGGGCCAGAGCCGCCCGTGGGCCGATCATGGTCTACGACCCGTGCACCGATCCGATCGGGTCCTCGGGTTGGACGCCTGTCGCCGCGGTCGGGGACTGGTCGGACGCCCTTGTGTCGGCACGGGCGTTGATGAGCGTCCGGGCGTCGGGGGGCGTCGGGGATCAGGACTTCTGGAACGCCTCCGCCGAGGCGTCGCTCGCACCGATGCTGCGGGCCGCCGCCCACGAGGGCGGCATGGCGCGCGTGGTGGAATGGCTCGACCGTGGGGACGATGCCGACGACGAGATCGCACGGATCCTCGATGCGTCCGGCGATACGCCGGCGCGTTCGGCCTGGCGTGCGGTCACGGCGCTCGATCCCCGGACGCGCTCCGGCGTCGTCGCCACGGCCCGGACCGCGCTCGCCGGTTGGTGGGATCCGCGTGTCCTCACGGCCGCACACGCCGAGATCACACCGGCGCGGCTGCTCGCGGGCGCCGCCAGCCTGTACCTGGTGGCGCCCGCCCACGAGCAGGACCGGCTGCGCAACATCTACGCCGCGATCGTCCAGGAGATGACCCGGGCCGTCTTCGCCCGGCGCGCGCGCACCGGCGCACCGCTCGACCCGGCGCTGCTGGTCGTGCTTGACGAGGCCGCGCACATCGCACCGGTGCGCGACCTCGCGGTGCTCGCGGCCACCGGACCCGAGCCGGGAATCCAACTGGTGACCGTCTTCCACGACCACGCCCAGATCCGCGCCCTCTACGGCGCGCGGGCGCCATCGGTGATCGCCAACCATCGCGCCCGGCTGCTTCTGCCCGGGGTCGGCGACACGGAGACCCTTGGACAGATCTCCGGCGCCCTCGGCACCGCACCCCGGCGCAGGGTCTCGCGCACGACGGGCCGCCACGGGGCGACGACGACCGAGTCCGAGGCCGACGAGCCGCTGGTTCCCGCTCATGCCCTGCGCGAAATGCCGGACGGGTCGGGACTGCTTGTCTACGGCTCCCGTCCCCCCGTTCGGGTCACCCTGCGGCCGTGGTTCGCCGATCCGACGCTGCGGGCGATGACGGGCGGGGGCGGGGTTGAGGGATCAGGTCCCCCGGCCGATGAACCCTGCAGGGATCCCGCCACAGGACAGAGGTGACACGCACGATGCAGCCACGACACGCGTTCTCGACAACGCGTCGGATCGGCGCGGTAATCGCACCGGCCGCCGCCGTCGTCGTCACGATGGGGGCGATGGTCGCCCCGGCAGTAGCGCAGGGACATCACCGCGGACATCGCCATCACTCCGCCGCCAGCGCCACCGAAGCCCGCACCCTGACCATCCGTGGCGTTATCACGGGCACGCCCAGTGCAACAGAGCTCCAGGTCATCCGGACCGTCCATGGGCGCAGCAACTGCCTCGGCGCGCCGAAGGTCACGACCCTGCTCCTCGACCAGACGACGACCTTCGCGACCTCAACGAATCCTGCCGCAACCTGGAGTGACCTCGCGCCCGGCGATGCGGTGACCGTCACCGTGACGATTCCGGCGGGCGGAGCGCTTGCGACGGCACCGGTCACCTCGGTCGTCGATACCGGAACGCCCGCGCCGGTCACGTGCGTCGTCGGCGGGATCGCGACGACCAACGGCTCCGCGAGCGGCGTCTCGATCTCCGTGTTGCTGGGCCGAGGACGCCACGGGCACCACCGCGGCCACGGTCACGGCCATCACGTCAACGCCGGGCGACACAACAGGAACCTGCACCGGCTCTTCACCAACGCGCCCGGCGCGGCGGCGTCGCTCAACGTCCAATTCGACACCAACACGGTCTTCGTCGACGTCGGACACCCGGGCGCGACGCTCGACCAGATCGCCCAGGGCGACCGGCTCACGATCATCTGGTCGGTGGCACCCGGCACGCCGCTCGACAGCGTTCCCGCCGCGAAGGTCATCGACCGCGGTCCGCCGCCGCCGATCCGCTACGTCGCCCGGGGCACCGCCGCGTCACAAGGGTCTCTCACTGGCGTCGATCTGACGGTCGGCCGCATCCACCCGAACGTCGTGCCGCGCCTGGCGACGGGGTCGGTACTGTCGGTGGCATTCAGCTCGGGCACGGTGTTTGTGGACGCCGGGCACCCCGGCGCGACGATCGACCAGATCGCCCAGGGCGACCGGCTCATCGTGATTTGGCGTGCGCCACGCGGCATTGAGGCGGTCAACCTTCCCGCCGCCATTCGCGTGATCGATCTGGGCCAGCCTGGGACATCGAGCTAGCCCCGCCGACCGGAATCCGGCATCGCCCGGAGGTTGTCGCCTAGGCGGCGGTCTCCGTGCCGGGTTCCGGCGCCGTCCCGTCGGCCACGTCGACCGAGCGCGGAATCAACAGCGAGGTCACCAGGCCCGCGAGCACGAAGGCGGCGGCAATAATCCCGACGGTGCGCGTAGCGTCGGCGAAGGACGTATCGAGCACACGGGAAAGTGCTGCAGTCGACGGCGCGGCCCGCAGGCCGGGCAACGCGGTGCCGGCCGACGACTGGACCGCGTCGGCGACTGACGCCGCCTTGATGTGCGGCAACCCGGCCCCCTCGAGGCCGCTGGTCGTATGGCTCGTGATCGCGATCGAGAGCGCGGTCCCAAGGATCGCCGTCCCCAGCGCCGAGCCGACCTGGCGCAACGTGGACTGGATGCCGGACGCCTGACCGGAGCGGTCCCGAGGAATCTCGGCAAGCGCGACGTTGGTGAGCTGGGCGGTCGCCAGACCGACCCCGACGCCGTAGACCGCGAGTGGAATCACGAACCGCCACGCCGACATCGGCGCCGCGACGACGAAGGCGAACGCCGCGATCCCAATGGTCTCCAGGAGCATTCCGACGCGGACCGTCCAGACGCCGCCGATCCGGAGCGAGATCGGTGCCGCGAGGCCGCCGGCGGCGAACGCCCCCAACGCCAGCGGGAGCAGTGCGGCCCCGGTCACAAGCGGCGAGAGCCCCAGCACATTCTGCAGGAACAACGGGATCACGAACACCAGGCCGAACTCGCCCAGCGACACGATTAGGATCGTCAGTCCGCCCCACCGGAACGACCGGATCGCAAACAGGCTGAGATCGATCAATGCCGGCAGTCCCCGACGGGTGCGGTCGACGAGCCGGAGCACGAAGCTCGTCAGCAGGATGGCGGCGAGCGCGAACGCCCACGGCACGGGTGAGCCGGGCAGGGGCCACTCCCAGCCGCCGATGCTGAAGGTCGCCTTCGCGTGCCACCACCCGTAGCGCTGCCCCTCGATCAGGCCGAACACCAGCGCCGCGAATCCGAACGAGACCAGGAGCACGCCGGGAATGTCCTTGAGTCCCTCGGCGGTCTGGTCGCGCGACTCCGGGACGAGGAGATATGCGAAGACCAGGATCGCAGCGCTCACCGGCAGATTGAGCAGGAAGATTGCGCGCCAGGTGTAGTCGGTCGTCAGCCAGCCGCCCAGGAGCGGACCGAGGGCGGCCGCGCCCGCAATCACCGACCCCCAGATTCCGAATGCGATCGCGCGCTCGCGGCCGCGGAAGTTCGCGTTCACGAGCGACAGCGAGGTCGGCAGGATCATCGCGCCGCCGACGCCTTGGAGCATGCGCGCGGAAATCATCATCGTGCCCGACGTTGCGGCACCGGCGTACAGAGACGCCAGCGCGAAGACGACGACGCCGATCATGAAGATCCGGCGTCGCCCGACCCTGTCGGCGATTGCACCGACGGCCACGAGCAGCGCGGCGAACACCAGCGAGTAGGCCGAATTGATCCATTCCGCGCCCGCGATGTTCATGTGCAGGTCGGGAACGATCCGCGGCAGCGCCACGTTGACGATTGTCGAGTCCACGATGATGAGCGCGACGCCCAACGCCAGTACCGGCATGATCGCCCAGCGCCGCGCGTCTGCGTTCATAAACCCGAGCCTACCGCGCGACTTCCGGCCGAATGGGGGACATCCGGCCCGGCACGCCGAGCGGCCGCGGACCCTGACAGCCGTCTCACAGCCGATTCGCAGTACATGCAGCGAAAGGCGTCAGGGCTTTCCCTGATCCCGGACCCGGCCAATGTGCCGTGGAAGTTGACCGTGCGCACAGGTAGGTTTCTGGCATGCCCGAGTCTGCGCACCCCAACCGGTGGTTTGGCGCCAACCCCCAAGCCACCAGTTCACAGGGGAAAAACCAGCACGGATGGACGCGCGAGACCCCCGCCACGTGGCGGTCCGCGCTTGGGTTGACGGACAAGCCGGAGGACCGTGAGCCGCCGGAGGGCGGCGGATACTGGTATCCGGAGAGTCCGAAGAAGAAGGGCCCGATCATCGCAGCGATCGTAATCTTGGCGGTCATCGCCATCGCGGTCGGCTGGATCATCGGCAACGCCACGGGTGGTTCCAGCAGCCAACCGAACCTGGCGGCCAAGCAGGATCCGACGATCGCCTACGGCGGACGGCTCTTCGTCTCGTTCGCGTGCTCGGCGTGCCACGGCATGCAGGGCAAGGGTGGCGTTGATGCGGCCGTGCCGGCGCTGGCGACCGTGAGCTCGAGCATGAGTCCGGTCCAGATCGCCACAATCATCGAGGACGGCGTCCCCGGACAGGCCGCGAGCAACGGCGGTACCACCGGTCCGTACATGCCGACCTGGCGCAACATCTTGTCCAAGGAGCAGGTCGCCGCCCTGACCGCCTACATCGGCCAGGGGCTGCCACCAGTCGCTGGGGCCGCGCCGCAAGGCGTCCCGACAGGCCAAGGTGACGTCTCCGCCGGACAGGTGCTGTTCCTCAACTACGGCTGTGAGAACTGCCACGGCGCCAACGGCCTCGGTGGCGTCGTCAACCCGTCGGCAGACGGGACGATCCCGCCGCTGGGTGGCAAGGATTTCAACCACGAGTTCCCCACCCAGGCGATCAAGGACGTCATCACCAACGGAAGCGTCATCGGCAAGAACCCGATCACGAGCATGCCCCACTGGGGCGGCATCATCCCGCCCGACCAGCTCACCCAGCTGGCCGCATACATCCAGACCCTCCCGGGGCCATCCTGATCGTGATTGCCGCGCGGTAACAGCCGGCGGACCACGCACGACTACCGCAACGGCGGCCCTCGGGTCGCCGTTGCGCGTTTGAGGACCGCGTCGCAGGCGAGGGCAATTCAACCCGCTGATACCTGACGGTCACCGCCGCGCAACATCTGCGCCGCGGCACCCGAAGAGAGTGGGGACGTCGGTGCGGGATCCCGTGCGCGCAGCCTGGGCGCGGCCGCCGCGCCTACGGACGGTCATCTTCCGATCAAAGGATCTCCATGATTCGCCGCTTTCCCAAGACCGCAGCGATCGCTGCCGGTGCGGTCGCCGTGGCCGGCGTCGCGGCGGCGGGCGTTCTTGCCGCCAACGCGGGCCATCCGGCCGCACCGCAGGCCGCCCAACTCTCGCGCCAGAACGTGACGCACCGCTTTGGCACGCCCAAGACTGGTCGCCACTCGCTGCTGATCAGCGTCGACGGCCTGCACACCTCCGATCTGCAGAAGTTCATCGCGCGATACCCAAACTCGAACCTCGCCAAGCTGTCCCGGCGCGGGACGTCCTACTCCCACGCGCTGACAACGTTCCCGTCCGACTCGTTCCCGGGAATGCTCGCCCTGGCCACCGGCGGGACCCCGAAGCAGACCGGCGTCTACTACGACGTGTCCTACAACCGGGCGACCTACGACCCTTCCAACACGACCTGTTCGGGTGCCCCGGGAGCGGTCGTGACCTATGACGAGTCGATCGACCAGAGCCTGGCCCACCTGTCCGGCACCGCGAGTGGCACGGGCGGCGCCAACGCCTCGGCCATCAATCCGGCCAACCTCCCCCGCGCCATCGTCAACGGCACCTGCCAGCCCGTGTACCCGCGCAACTACCTCCAGTCGAACACGATCTTCGAGGTGGCGCACAACGCGGGGCTCTACACCGCGTGGTCGGACAAACACCCGTCCTACGAGCTGCTCAACGGCAACGACACGTACAACACCGCCGGCAGCCCCTCGGTCAACGACCTCTACACGCCCGAGATCAACAGCACCGTCAACGCGAACCAGCTCAAGGTGCCGTACGGCCCTGAGACCGGGCAGTACGTTCCCGCCGTCGGTGACTACACCTCAAGCGTGGACGGGGCCATGGCCTACGACAACACGAAGGTCGACGCCGTCGTCAACCAGATCAACGGTCTGACCTCGACGGGCGGCACGCCGGCGGGCGGCAACAAGGTCCCATCGATCTTTGGCATGAACTTCCAGTCCGTCTCGGTCGGCCAGAAGCTGCCGGTGGCCGCGTATTACAACGACGGGCGCACCTTCAGTCCCCAGCTGCTGACCGCGCTCGGATTCATCGACCAGTCGGTCGGTCGGTTCGTCGGCGCACTGACGGCCCACCACCTACTGGACTCGACCCAGATCATCATCACCGCCAAGCACGGCCAGTCGCCGAAGAACCGCGGGGCGCTGCATCGCATCCCCGAGAGCGACGGCACGACCAACAGCCTCGTCGGCTTCGTCAACGCCCACGACGGCCAGCCGCTGGCCACGGACACGGCCGACGACGTCGGCCTGCTGTGGTGGCAGAACCCGTCCGCGGGACCCGGCGGTGTCGTCGCGGCGCTCAACGCGGACGCTGCGACGACCAACGTCCTGTCGGTCAAGCACGTCTACGCCGGAAGCGAGCTCAACGCGCGCTTCGGGACCCCGACGGCGACCGCCAACGTCAACGATCTGGGCAACCGCGTCCCGGACGTCGTCATCCAGCCGCAGCACGGCGTGATCTACTCGACGTCCCTGAAGAAGGTCGCCGAGCACGGCGGCGGCAGCAACGACGACCGCAACGTCGCCCTCCTGGTCGTCGACGGCTGGGCGGCCCACGGGGCGAGGACCGTTCGCACGGGCGTCTCGACCACGCAGGTCGCCCCCACGATCCTCACGTGGCTCGGACTCGACCCGTCCGCACTGACGGCCGCCGTTCAGGCCCACACGACGGTACTGCCGCAGCCGCACTCCCACTGACGCTCACGGCCCGACCCGGCCGCTGAAATACCTCGGGCCCCCATCCCCGCCGAGTATCCGGCGGTGATGGGGGCCCGTTGTGCTTCCGTTACCTCTGGTGGTTATGCGTCTTCGGGGTGCGCCTCCAGCACGACGTCACCACGTTCTCCGGTACGCACCCGGATGGACTCCTCGACGGCGAGCACGAAGATCTTCCCGTCGCCGGGGTGCCCGGTCTGGGCCAGCTCGAGGATCGCGTCCACGGCCTTGTCGACGTCCCTGTCGTCCAGAACGATCTCCAGCTTGATCTTGGGCCGCAGGAAGATCCCTGCGCGCCGGCCACGGTAGCTGTCCGGCGCTCCGGCCTGACGGCCGGACCCCTTGACTTCGCTGACGCTCATCGAGGGGAGCCCGAGACTGGCAAGTCGGTCACGGATCGGCTCGAAGGCCTCGTGACGAATGAATGCTTCGACTTTCTTCATGACGTGTTCCTACTCCCCCAGTTTCGGCTGCGGTGCGAGCGGTGCGACGAGGCTTTGCTCGCCGATGAAGTCTGCGGTCACCTGCTCGCCATGGATGGCGATGTCACCGTCCTGGCATTCCTGGTCGGTGTAGCGCAGTGACATGAACAGTTTCATCACCCTCAGGATTATGAAGGTACCGATCCCCGAGAACAGGATGACCCACAGGGCCGCCTGGAATTGGTGATACAGCTGATTTCCGCCGTCACTGCCAAAGAACAGGCTCGAGATCGAGAACCCGCCGTTGGCACCGCCTCCTGCACCGACATACACCAGCATCTTCGGGTCGGCCACAAGCCCGACCATCAGACCACCGATCAGGCCGGCGAGGCCGTGCGTCCAGACCACGCCCAGGGCGTCATCCACACGGTTGACCAGCGGGATCTTGGGACCGACGACGGTCATCATGAGCCACACGACCGAGGAGCCGACGAGGCCGATGATCAGCGCGCCGTAGCCGTTGACGTAACCGGCTGCCGGCGTGATGCCGACGAGGCCGACGATCATGCCGTTCACCGCACCGATGAGCGACGCGCTCTTCCGCGGCGAGAGCATGTCCCAGATGATCCAGATGAACATCGCCGAGGCAGCCGCCAAGTTGGTGTTCAGGACCGCGGCGCCGGCATCGGCGCTCGCATAGAACGGGTCACCACCGTTGAAGCCGTTCCAGCCCATCCACAGCAAGCCGGCGCCGAGTGCGACGAAGATCATGTTGTTCGGAGTCGCATCACGGTCGGCCTTGATCCGCGGACCGACGACTGCGGCCGCGACAAAGCCGGAGACACCGGCGGCGAGGTGGATGACGTACCCACCGGAGTAGTCCACCGCCCCGTTCATGGCGAAGTAACCGCCACCCCAGATCAGGAACGCGTTGACCGGGTAGATCAGCGACGTCCATGCGGCGACGAAGATCATCCAGGCTTTAAGGCTCATGCGGGTCAGCACGCTTCCCAGGAACAGGAGCGGCGTGATGGCCGCGAACACGAACTGGAAGTAGATCAGCGAGGCCCCGCCGTAGTGGAGCCCGCTGGAGGGCAATGCGGCCTGCAAGAGCGGAATCTGCGCCTGATTCTCCAGATCACCCGGAGACAGCACCGGGGCCGGTTTCCCAAGCATGTTGCTGAAGAACTGCCCTGAACCGAGGTGCCAGGGGTGGCCGAAGCTCATGCTGTAGCCGTAGAAGAGCCATGCAAAAAGCACGATGCAGAAGGCGGTGAACGCCATGAGCATGGTGTTGATCGACCACTTCTTCTGCACAATCCCGCCGTACAGGACGACCAGGCCCGGGATGCTCATCAACCCCACAAGTGTGGCGGCGGTGAGCTGCCAGGCGTTGTCGCCCGCGTTCAACCATGCTGGATACGGAAGCACTCCCGAATTCTCCCTTCGTGATTCGCAGTCGGTCGTTCGGGTGACCGCGGCTCCCCTTGCCCCCTTCTGAACTGACCCCCGGGGACAAGACAGGTTGGTGTCGAATCAGGCATGTGGGTTGTGACTCAGTCACCATGTCCGACACGACGCGCACCACAGAAGCCGCGGTCATGGCAAGTTACGAACCGGGGCCTTCCCAAATCCTGGGCCGAGAGGCCCACGCTCTGGCAGCACGTCTAGACAGGTGTACAAAGAGGTTGCGATCACATTAAGGAGATTGGATTGATGTTAAGAACCACACCGTATCGCCGTTCCGGAGGCCGCCTGCGCCGCCAGCAGGTCGTCGTCAGAGCAGCGACAGCGGTCGTGATCGCAGCCGGGATCGTCGCGCTGACCGCCTGCGGCAGCTCGTCGTCGACGTCCACCACGTCGACGGCCGTGCTCGCGTACCAGAAGTCCGCCAACACGATCTGCACCAACGCGACCAAGAGCGCAACCGCGCTCACGACCCGCATGACGGCGGCCGAGAAGGCGAAGCTCCTGCCGACCCTCGCCGACACCAAGGCGCTCATCGCCGCCCAGGAACACCTGCAAACGAACCTCGCAGCGCTCCCGGCACCGGCCGAGATCAAGGCCACCGCCACCACGGCAAACACGGAGTTCGCGCGGCTGGTGGCACGCAGCAAGGTGCTGCTGGCCCAGCACGGCTCCCAGACCATTGCGTACGACGCGATCG
>JADGPG010000033.1 GCA_017882545.1 Thermoleophilia bacterium | reverse complement strand
GCCGGAGGTCGTCTGCACAAGCGCGCCGGGCACATTCGGGCCAGTCCGGGTCTCATGACAGGGACCCAGGATGCCGACAGACACAGCGATGACCACGAACGACAGCGGCACGCCCACGCTCCTGCAGGCCATCCTGGCCCGCGCGATCGCCAGCGACGCGAGCGACGTCCACCTCAAGGACGCCTCGTACCCGGTGATGCGCGTCAACGGCAAGCTGAGCCTGATGACGGCATTCCCGGTGCTCGATGCGGCGGCGCTCGACGGGTTCGCCCACGAGCTGCTGGACGGGTCACCGGGCAAACGTGAGGCGTTCGCCGATGACGGCGATGCCGACCTGTCGTTTGCGCACCCCGGTCTGGGACGGTTCCGAGTCAACGTGTTCCGCCAACGGGGGGTCATCAGCGTCGTGATGCGCGTGATCCCGACACAGGTCCGCACGCTCGACGTGCTCGGGATGCCGTCGGCGGTCACCGATCTGGCCGAGCAGGAGCGCGGCATCATCCTGGTGACCGGCACGACGGGCTCCGGCAAGAGCACGACGCTCGCCGCCATGATCGACCACATCAATCGGGTCAACCACAAGCATGTCGTCACGATCGAGGATCCGATCGAGTCGCTCCACGGCGACCGCCAATCGATCATCAGCCAGCGCGAAGTCGGCCAGGACACCCCATCGTTCGCCCAGGCCTTGCGCCACCTGCTTCGCCAGGACCCCGACGTGATCATGATCGGCGAGATCCGGGACGAGGCCACGATGGAGGTGGCGCTCCGCGCAGCCCAGACCGGTCACCTGGTGCTCTCCACGATGCACACCCTCGACGCGACCGAGACGGTCAACCGCGCGATCGGCTTCTTCCCGCCGCACCAGCAGGCCTCGGTGCGCACGATGCTCGCCGGGACGCTGCGCGGGGTCGTCTCACAACGCCTGGTGCCGGCGTCCGATGGCCAGAGCCGGGTCGTCGCCGCGGAGATCCTGGTCATGACCGCCCGCGCGCGCGATCTGCTGGCCGGCACCGAAGACGCGGTCGGCCTGCGGGACGTGATCAGCGAGGGCGACTTCTATGGTATGCAGACGTTCGACCAGTCGCTCTACGGACACGTGAAGGCCGGCCGGATCCGCCTCGAGGATGCGCTGACGCACGCGACCAGCCCGCACGATTTCAGCCTCATGTTGGCCGCCGGGACGGCCCACCGCCAGGACGCGTTCTATGCCCCAGCGCCAAAGCCCTCTACACTCGAGGACCATGGAGCGCTGCCCAGTGGACGCAACGGCCCGGATCGTGTCGGGCAAGTGGACGATCGTCCTGCTGCGGGACCTCGCGTCGGGTCCTCGTCGGTTTTCTGAGCTCGAGCGGTCGCTCGACGGGATTTCCACTCGGACGCTGTCGGTCCGGCTCAAGGCACTCTGCGATGCGGGCATCATCGTGCGGCTGAACGGCAGCGACGGTCCGACGACGGGCGCGTACGCCCTGACTGAGCGGGGCCAATGCCTACTGCCGGTGCTCGACGCGATGCGTGCGTTCGGCACGCGCTTCCTGATCAAGGCGTCCTGAGCTAGCCCGGGCGCCTCGTGCGCAGGAAGCGGACCGGCAGGTAGAGGGTGTGCGGAACCTGCGCGGCGAGCACGCCGCGCAGGTCGAGCCGGCCGAGCGGCCCGAGCAGCTGCCCAATCATGCTGCGCGAGAACAGCGCCCAGGCGTCGTCCTCGGTCTCGAGTACCGCGATCAGCTGGACGTCGCGTTCCTCGATCGTGGCGAAGCCCGCGTGCTGGAAGGCCGACCGGTCCTGGGGGTCGCGCGGCAGGGTGGCCCGGGACGCGCGGCCCGAGAGCGCACCGCGGGCGTGCCACGCCACCACGGCGACCACCGCGCCGAAGAACGCCGCGTCGGCCGGCCGGAACTGATCGAAGTCCATCACGCTTGCGACGACGCGTCCGCCCGGTCGCAGCACGCGGTACATCTCGCCCGCGGCCTGCGGCAGGTCGGCGAGCTGTTCGAACACCAGGCTCGCGGTGATGCAGTCGAGGCTGCGGTCCGGGATCCCATGAAGGTGCTCGGCCCGCAGTATCCGATAGTCGACCCCGAGCTCAGGTGGGGTGCGCTCGCGTGCCGCCGCGACCGCCTCGGACGAGGCATCGGCGCCGATGACCGATCCGTCCGGCCCGACGGCCCGCACGGCCTCGCGGGTGGCCCCACCGGAGCCGCAGCCGATGTCCAACACCCGCTCGCGTGGCGCCAACCCGGCCCACGCGACCAGGCTGCGATACAGCTCGACGCCGCCGTTGCCGCCCAGGCGACCGAGCGTCTCCTCGGTCGCCGTTGGATCGAGCGCCGTCGCGGCCAGCGCGAATGTCGCGGCCAGATCGCCGGCCATGGGCTCCCCGGCCGCGATCCGTGCTCGCAGCCGCTCGAGATGCAGGATGCGGGGGTCGATCGGGGCATTGCCCGTCACGGCCGGCTCCACGGCGTCCGATCGCGTTGCGATTGCGCGCGCTGCCGCGGCGTCGCGGGATGGGCGCGTCGACAGGACATCGGTGAATCGTGGCAGATCCGCGCCCGGCGCTACTCGGCAGTCGGATCGGCCGACTACAGTTCCGCTATGCACGGCAACGTTCACGGCGCCGGGCCGCGTACCGCCGATCGCTCCGGCCGGCGCCCGTGGGGCAGGCGATGAGGGTCGTCGTCGCATCGGGGGCGACGCGGCCGCTGGGGGCGCTGGTGCACGCGGCCAACCTTGCCGCGGCGCTCAGCGCCGACGGACTCGAGGTCCATCGGTTCGCGGTCGCCGATCCGGCCAACCACCTGGTCGATCACGACCCCGCGGTCACACGAGTCCCCGCGATCGACGACGATGGCAACGCCGATCCCGACGCGTTGGCGTCGGCCATCGCGGCGCACCTGGACGGAGTCGTCGATGTCGGACATGCCGAGGACCCGGTCGCCGCCGAGGCGCTGTTCGCGCTGCGCGACACGGGCCGGGTGCGCGCGGTGGTGGTGTCGGTGCACCATCTCGAGGCGGCCCCGGGCGTCGAGGCCGAGCGGCGCGTGCAGCAGTCGTTGAGCGGGGCCGATGCGGTCGTCTGCTGCTCGCAATGGTGGGCCGACAGGGTCGAACGCGAGTTCACGGTCGCCCCGCTGGTCATTCCCGACGGGGTCGATATCACGCGCTTCGCGGGCGTCCCGGTCGATCGGCACGATGCCGGTCGGCGATTCGGGTGGGATGATCGCCCGACGATCCTTGCGCTCGGCGGGGTGCAGCCGCGCAAAGGCTCGCGCGTCCTGCTTGAGGCGTTCGCCCGGGCGCGGGCACGGCTCGGGCCCGACGCCCTTCTGGTGATCGCCGGGATCGGTGAGCGTCGGGAGTTCCATGCGGTCTGGCAGGAGGATGCCGATCGCCTCGGTGTGCGGATCGTCACGGATCCGGCCGACCTGGCTGGGGCCGACGTCCTCGAGCTCGGGGTGGTCGCCAACGACGACATGCCGTACCTGTATCGGGCCTGCGACGCGCTGGTGACCCCGTCGACCCGTGAAGGGTTCGGCCTGGTCGCGTTGGAGGCCGCCGCGTCGGGGATTCCCAACGTCCTGAGCGACCTGCCGGTCTTCGCCGAGCACTTCACCGACGAGCAGAGCTGCCTGACGGTCCCCGCCGGTGATAGCGGCTCGCTCGCGTTCGGGATCGTGCGCGCGGTCCGCGAGACCGCCGTCCGTGCGCATGTGATCGCCGGCGCCCGTACGGTCGTGGCGGGTCTGACCTGGCAGGACTGCGCGCGCGGGTACGCCGGCGTCTATGCGCGCGCGTTGGCCACGGCGGTCGGCTAGGGCGCCAAGGCGTCGGCGACGTGTTCGAGCCCGGCGATCTCGACGGGCTCGTCGGCGAAGTCCGGGACCTCGAGCGGTGCGCGGTCACCGAGCAGGCGCGCCAGGCGGGCACACGCATCATGGTCACGACGCGCCCGCGCGTCGTCCTCGGCCAACTGGGCGAGCGTGCGGTCGGCCAGGTCCTGCGGGTGCACCGCGCCGGCGTCCGCGTATGCCTCGATAAGCGCGTCGCGCGGCGGCGGGTCGCATTCGGCGCGCTGGCGGACGCGGTTCATGACGGCCGGCCCGAGCGGGTAGTGGTCGTGGGTCAGGCGCTCGACGAGCATCACCGCCTCGCGGACCGGTTCATCGTCGGCCGATGAGACCACGACGAACGCCGCGCGCGGGGAGTGCAGAAGCGCCCGCACGCGTTCGGCCCGCTCGGAAAAACCGCTGTACATCCCGTCAAACGCAGCCAGGAACTCGGACAGATCGCGAAGCAGCTGCGCCCCGGTGACCCGCTCGAGGATCGAGAACACCGTGCTGGAGCCGGCGTGCAGGACCTTCCAGCCGAGGTGCCCCGCCGCGGCCCCCGGCGAGAGCAGCATCCGCAGCGACTTTCCCTCGATGAAGTGCGTAATGCGGGTCGGCGCGTCGAGGAAGTCCAGGGCGTTCTGGGCGGGCGGGGTATCGAGCACGATGACCTCGAAGCGCGGGTCGTCGGTGAGCTCGTTGAGGCGCTCCACGGCCATGTACTCCTGGGAGCCGGCGACCGCGCCCGACAGGTGCTCGTAGATGCGGTTGTCGAGGATGCGCTGCTCCGCCTCGGGGCTCGGGGCATGGCGCCGCACGAGGCGGTCGAACGTCGCCTTGGCATCGAGCTGCAGCGCCCACAGCTCGCCCCTGGTCCCGGTGGGTCCGATGTCCACCTGGCGCGGTTCATCGCCCAGGGTCTCCAGCCCAAGCGCGGAGGCGAGGCGACGTGCGGGATCGATCGTGACGACCGCGACGCGCGCGCCGTTGTTGGCGAGCGCGAGGGCGATGCCCGCAGAGATCGTTGTCTTGCCGACCCCGCCGGAGCCGCAGCAGACGATGACCCGACGGTCCTCGAAGTTCGTGATGCTCATGGGCGCGCCGCCGGGTGGGCCGTCCGCGCGGTGCCGTCGAGGGCATCCGCCAGGATCGACAGCTCACTCTGGCCGATCACGATCGGGCCGAGGTCCGGCACGACGATCGGTGACGTGTAGGTCCCGACGGTGAGCTCGCGCAGGTGCTCGTGCTCGATCCGTGCGTGGTGGTCCGAACGTAGCGCGGCCCGTACCGCCTCATCGATCGCCGGGTCATCGCTCTCGACGCGCCCGAGTACCGAGGCGTCCTCGGCCCAGAACCGGCGCGGGGTCATGCCGTTCATGATCGTCGCCGCCACGGGGAAGTTGTCGGCCCGCAGTGTCGCGACGGCGTCGATCGCCTCCGAGACCGGCAGTTCCTCCGGGCGCGCCACGATCGCGATGCCCGTCGCCCCCGGGTGCTTGACGACCTCCTCGATGCGGTGGGCCTGCTCGCGCACCGGGCCCTGGGCGGCCAGCTCGGACACGTTGCCGGCGGTTTGCAGCAGCGCGATGCCGTGCCCGGTCGCCGGGCAGTCGACGATGACCTTGTCCCAGACCGGGCGGCCGTCCTCGACCGCCACGGCGAGCTCCCAGACCTTCCCGAGGGTCACCAGTTCCGGGAGTCCCGGCGCCGCCGCGGCGAAGTTGTGGAAGGCGCGGCTGCGGACGAGTAGGTCGACCAGCGGCCGCACACGGATGTGCGAGGCCAGGTATTCCTCGGTGGCCTTGTCGACATCGACCGAGTACCCGTACAGGCGGGTGGCGAGTTCGGTCGGCGTGTTGCGCGGTACGCGGCGGGTGGCGAACAGGTCCGAGAGCCGATGTTGGTTGGCGACCTCTGCGATGACGACCCGCTGTCCGGCGCGGGCCCACGCGGTGCCCAGCGCGGCGGCGACGACGCTCTTGCCGACCCCGCCCTTGCCGAGGACGAAGATCAGTCGACGGTCGAAGAGCGCCGGGCTCGTCATTCGCCGATCTCCGCAGGACCGTGGTCGGTAAGCCGAAGCTCGATGATCCCGACGAGGTCGTCGAACCCGTGTGCCGCGGCGATGGCGCGGGCCTCGGCGAATCGCTGCTGCGCGCGGGCCGCCGCGACCGGGTCCGTTCGGGATTTGGTCAGGTTGTCACCTGACAGCACCAACTGCCGGATCCGCCGACGCGCGTCGTCGTCGGGTGCCTGCAGATCGTCGGATGGGGAGGAGGTGTCGATACACCGAGGGTACCCGATGGCACCGCGGAGTCCTCAGGGTCCGTGCTCATCCCGGGGGCCCGGATCATCGCGCGGGCGGCCACAATGCGACGACGTGCCCGGCGCTCATGCGATACTCGCACCCGTGAACTGGCTGATCGACAACGCGGTACTGGTGTCATTTCTGGTCGGCCTCGTGGCCGTACTGATCGCGTTGGTCATCCTCGGCGTGCGCGCGCTTGGGGCGTACCGCCGCGTCCGGGTCGCCACGACGACGCTCTCCAAAGCCGGCGGCGCGCTCGCCGAGGACGTCAACCGCGTGACGGCGGCGCTGGCCGCGCTGCCCGAGCGGCAACTC
>JADGPG010000032.1 GCA_017882545.1 Thermoleophilia bacterium | reverse complement strand
GAATTTGACCTCGTCGTCATCGGCGCGGGGATGGCCGGTCTGAACGCGATGGATCGCGCCGTTGCCGCCGGTCGGCGCGTCGCGATCATCGAGCGGGACCGCGTCGGGGGAACCTGTCCGATTCGCGGCTGCATTCCGTCGAAGGCACTGATCCGCAGTGCCGAGGTCGCGCACGAGGCGCGCCGCGCGGCCGAGTTCGGCATCCGCGTGGGCGAGGTCGAGGTGGACTTTGCGGCGGTGATGGGTCGCGTCCGGGCGATCGTCGACAAGGGCGCCACGGCGACGCGTGCCTGGGTGGAATCGCTCGAGGCCGTTGAGCTCATCGACGGCGAGGCGTCGTTTGTCTCACCCACCGAGGTGCGTGTGGGCGGGCGCGTCGTGCGTGCGCCGCGAATCATCATCGCCACAGGCGCGGCACCGATCCGGCCGTCGATCCCCGGGCTCGAGAATACCCCGTACCTGACCAGCGACGATGTGCTCACGCTGACCGAGCTTCCCAAACGCCTCGTGATCATCGGCGCCGGTCCGATCGGGCTCGAGCTCGGCCAAGCGCTCGGGCGGCTCGGGGCGCAGGTGACGATGCTTGAGGGACAGCCAGGGCTGTTGGCCGGCGAGGATCACGAGCTGGTGGACACCTTGCGGGGATATCTCGCCGGGGAAGGACTCGCGATCCACACCGGGATCGGTATCGACCGCACCGAGGCCATGCAGTCCGGCGGCGTGCGCGTCGTGGTCACCGAAAGCGGCGTCGCGCGCGGCATCGACGCGGACGCACTGATCGTGGCGACCGGTCGGGCGCCGATCGTCACGCCGCTCGACTTGCCTGCCGCCGGATTGGCGGACGCCGCGCGCGGCA
The DNA here is from genome assembly GCA_017882545.1 of Thermoleophilia bacterium. GTDB lineage: Bacteria > Actinomycetota > Thermoleophilia > Miltoncostaeales > Miltoncostaeaceae > CAITWD01. The sequence continues at coordinate 11,891 of JADGPG010000032.1, read as the reverse complement.
TCCCCGTCGACGCGCACCTGCAGACAGCCCAATCGGGGATCTACGCGGCGGGGGACGTGCTCGGCGATCCCTGGGGTCAGTTCACCCACGTCGCGCGCCGCCTGGGCCTCGAGGCCGCCGAGCTTGCGCTCGGACTCGGCGCGTACGTCGTCGAGCCGGACATCGGACCGCATGCGGTCTTCACGGACCCGGAGCTCGCGAGCATCGGGTTGACCGGGCACGCCGCGCGCGAGGCCGGGCTCGACGTGCGGGTCGGCACAAGCCGCTTCTCGGGGGGCAAGGCGCGTGCGTGGGGAGAAGAACGGGGTCTCGTGAAGGTCGTCGTCGAGACCGGCACCAGCCGCATCCTCGGTGCACATATCCTCGGGTATCACGCCGCTGACCTGATCCACCCCGTCGTCGTGGCGATCGCGTCCGGGGGTGGGGCCGACGCGATCCGCCGCAGCCCGCACATCCACCCGACACTCGGGGAGTTCGTCAAGTCGGCCGTCGCGTCGGCGACCTAGCACGCCGCACCGTCGGGCGAGCCGGAGAATTGTTTTGCAGTAACTCAAGGCACCATCGCGCGGTGCCGATATCGACTCCGTGGTGGTCCTCATCGAGATCCAGCGGCAGACCGGCGGCGAGCGTATGCCTGCGGGGCCGGAACCGGGATGAACTCCGCCCCGCTCTCGGGCGCCGCAGGTGAGCCGTCCGAAGCCGGTAAGGGTGATCCGGGGGTCGCGCACGAGGGCTCGGGCGCCACGATGGGGACCGATGTGTCCGACACGATCCGATTCGACGGGCGCCTGAGCCGGCATACGCCGGACCTTGTGCTGCGGACCGATCTCGCCGGCCATATCGAGGCAGCGAATCAGGGGGCGTGCGACCTACTCGGATACGCGCTCGCGGATCTGGTCGGCAACAACATCTTTCGGTACGTGGCGCCCGCGGGCGTGGCCGCCGCGGAGGCCCTGATCGGTCGGGTTGTCGGCACGCACGGGGCATGCCGCGACGAAATCGAGCACGTGCACCGTGATGGCAGCTCCGTGTTCTTGGACATCATTCTCTGGCCGGTGATCGCTGACGGCGAGATCACGGGTATCGAGGGCATCGGCCGCGACGTCTCCGAACAGCACGCACTGCGGGCCGAGTTGACGCACCAATCATTTCACGATCGGCTGACCGGGTTGCCGAATCGCGCATTGTGCGCCGACCGTATCGATCAGGCATTGGCACGCGGAGCCCGAACCGGATTGCGGCTCGCCGTCGCGCTGCTCGACGTCGACGAGTTCAAACTCGTCAACGACAGTACCGGACACGCCGCGGGTGACGAGATCCTGATCGAGCTTGCCGCCCGGCTGACCTCCGCGATGCGCACCAACGAGACGGTGGCGCGCATGGGCGGTGACGAGTTCGTGATCGTCGCCGAAGATCTGGTCACCGACGCCGCGGTGGCCGAGCTTGGCGACCGGATCACGGCGGTGTTCACGGCGCCATTCTCCGTCGCGGGATCTCAGCGTGAGCTGACGGGTAGCCTTGGGATCGCCGTATCGGAGCTGGGGACGACGACGAGCGACCTGCTCCGCGATGCCGATACGGCGATGTACCGCATCAAGGCGAGTTCCAAAGGCGCGGTCGGGCTGTTCGATCCGGGCCTGCGGAACCAGTTCCTGCACGAGGTGGCGTTGGCGAGCGGTCTTGGCGATGCCGTCCGCGACGGGCATCTCGACGTGTATTACCAACCGATCGTCGGACTCGACGATGGCCGTGTCCTCGCGGTTGAAGCGCTCGCCCGCTGGCTGCATCCCGAATGGGGCTGGGTGGAGCCGAGCGAGTTCATTCCCGTGGCGGAAAACACCGGCCTGATCGTACGGCTCGGCAAACTCGTGCTGCGCGAGGCGATCCGCCAAGCCGCCCAATGGCGGGCGCTGCGGCCATCGTCGCTGCCGCTGGGAGTGTTCGTCAACGTCTCGCCGAGGGAGCTGAGCGAAGCGGGCTTCGTGCCGTTCGTGGCCGCAACCCTCCAGGAGTTCGGGCTCGAGCCGTCGGACCTCGGACTCGAAGTGACCGAAAGCGTCGTCATCGACGACCGCGGCGAAGTCGTTCTGGAGAACGTGCACGCGCTCGCGCGGCTCGGGGTCCGCCTGGTGATCGACGATTTCGGGACCGGCTATTCGGCCCTGTCGTCGCTGCGGCGGTTCCCGTTTGCGGCGCTCAAGATCGACCGCGACTTCATCGACGAGATCGACACGCCGAACGCCAAGGCCCCGATCATCAGCGCGCTGGTGGCCCTCGCCAAGACCTTGCGCATGATGGTGATCGCCGAGGGCGTTCAGACCCAGATGCAGCGCGACTATCTACGCCGATTGGGGTGCGACGCCGTCCAGGGGTTCGGCGTCGGACGACCGCGGTCGGCGACCGCGACGTGGACGCGCCTGTGCATCGAGCCCGCCGAGACGCGCGTCGGCGCGGAGGCGCCCGAGGCGTCTGCGGATGCTTCTGTGCGAGGCGGGGGCGTACCGGCGCCGATCCCGCTCGACGATCGGGAGCGCGTGGCCGCCCTGCGCAGCTGCGATGTGCTCGATAGCGAACCGGAGGCCGAATTCGATGAGATCGCGCAGATGGCGGCGGAGATCTGCGGAACGCAGATGTCGTTCGTGAGCCTTGTCGATCGCGATCGCGAGTACCTCAAGGCGGCCGTCGGGTCGAACCTGCGCGAGGCGCCCCGGGCGACGTCATTTTGCGGTCACGCAATTCTCAACCCGGACGTTTCCGAAATCCGGGATACGCTCAGTGATCCCCGCTTTGCGTCAAACCCCGACGTGACGGGCGGCAACAGGATCCGATTCTACGCCGGTGCCCCGGTGATCACGTCCGACGGCTTTGCCGTCGGAATGTTGTGCGTCAAGGACACCGCGCCGCGCGAGCTGTCCGAGACGCAGCGTCACGCGCTGACCGTGCTCGCCCACCAGGTGGCAGCGCAGCTGGAACTGCGCCGTCTGCGCGCGCCCCGCGCCGGGACGGCCGTGCGCGCGCGGCCGGGGACTCCGGCGCCGGGCTCCGGGAGGGCCCGCTAGGTGCACCTGACGTTGGGGAGACGGGTCGGCCTGATCGTCCCGGCGCGCGCAGACTCAGGGGCCTGCGCCTGACGCGACGATCAGGCCGCGCGAGGCTGCTAGTGGCTGTAGACCGGACGCAAGGTCGCCCGCGCGATGACGTGGAAGGCGGTGTTGAAGCCGATCACCGCCGGTGTTGCGCTCGCGTCCGGCCCGAGCTTGTCGGTGTCGAGTGCGTGGACGGCAAACACGTACCGGTGCGGCCGGTCGCCCGGCGGCGGCGCCGCCCCACCGAAGCCGATCGAGCCGTAGTCGTTGCGAACCTGGAAGGCGCCTGCGGGAAGGCCCGACCCGTCGGCGGCGCCGGCGCCACGGGGCAGGTCGGTGACCGACGCGGGAATGTCGACCGCCAGCCAGTGCCAGAAGCCGCTGCCCGTCGGGGCATCCGGGTCGTAGCAGGTCACCAGGTAGCCGCGGGTCTCCGGCGGGGCGCCTGACCAACGCAGGTGCGGTGAGGTGTTGCCACCCTCGAAGCTGTCGTGCACGAACGTCGATGCAAGCTGTTGCCCGTCGGCGACATCGTCGCTTTCCAGGGTGAACGACGGGACGACGGGGAGAATGTCGTACGGATCGGGGGCCATCGCGCGCTCAAGTGACATCACAACACTCCTTGGCAGGATGATGGGAGGCCGTCACACGGCGGCCCGAGGCGATCTTTCCACAGGCCGGCGTCTCCATGCTAGGCCCGCGGCGCGTCGGCGCATCACCGGCGATGCTCCAACCCGCGCCACGCCGGGCGGACTCCGGCGACGGTGGTTGTAGTGTGGCACCTGACACGGGGGGATGGTCGTGCACGTGATGCGGCGCGTCGTGGGAGTCGCTGCCATTGCCGGGCTCGCGGTGATCGTCGGCTGTGGATCCGGTTCGAGCACGCCGACGACGACGGCATCAGGCTCCGCGACCACGACGGGGTCCTCGATCACGCAGACCACGACCCGATCGTCGACCTCCACGATGACCGGGACCTCATCGACGTCGACGGGTCCGACGGCCCAGAACCTGCATGTCACCACGGCGCTGCGCGCGCAGCTGGTGCAAGCCGCCGCCGCCACCCACAACTTGCCGGCCTCGGCCTACACCGGGCTCGCGCCCGGACGGACGTTCTACGCCTACGACCCGACCACCGCGACGTACTGGGCCGGCGCCGCGCTCGTGCCGAGCAGCGCGTCCGTGCCGGCCCAGGTGTCGGTCCAAGACGACGGCAGCTACCTGCTGTTCAGGCGGTCGTCGGGAGGTTCCTGGCAGGTGGAGTCTGTGGGCATGACGGGGATCCAGGGGGCGAAATGCCCGATCACGGTCCCCGCGTCGGTCCTCGCCATGTGGGGCTGGGCGCAAGGAACCTGTCGGCCCTCCGGTTAGTCCGGCCGGATGACCGACCGCGACGGCCCTCGCCACCTCACCCGATTCGGTACGCGCTGACCGGTCCGAGTCGTCCATCCCGACGAGACTCCCTCGAACTCAATCCGGATCGGAGCTCGCAGGCAGCGACCAAGCTACTATCGATGCCATGCCCCCCGAGTCGTACTTCACGTCCGCCGCGGTCTGCAGACGGGGCCACGTCGCGACGAGTGACCTGAATCGCCGCGCGCATGGGGAGTGGCTCCAGCACTGCACCGTGTGCGGTGCGGAGGTGCTCAGCTGGTGCCCGCATTGCGGCACGCGCATCAAGGGCCGCCACATCGCTCCGGCCGTCGGTGCGACGTACGCCCCGCCCGAGTTCTGCGACTTCTGTGGCGGGCCGTTTCCGTGGGTGGGTCGGGAGGGGCGCATCTACGAACTCGAGAATCGGTTGCTCGCAACCGAAGGCCTCGATCCGGCGATCGCCGGCATGTTGCGCGACTGGCTCAACGCCCTCGCCGCGATGGGTCCGGACGACTATGGCAGCGCGAAGGAAGTGGAGCTCTGGCAACGGATCAGAGAAAGCGCGCCGACGCTGTGGGAGAACCTCGGGGCCAGCGAACACTGATCGCGGGCGCACCGGCGCCCGCGCCCCGACCGTGGCGTGGTCCGTTGTCGAATGGGCACCGCGGCAACCCCTGGACTCCGTTGGGGGTCGCGACGGATGACCCGGCGGCCCCGTTGGTCGACAGTCGACGGGGCGGCCTGGTCGAATTGGCGGCCGGGCAGACGGCGTCGTTGCATGAACCGGCCGGGAGGAGCTACCGATGCGTGCGCTTGTGGTCTACGAGTCGATGTACGGCAATACCCACCTCGTGGCGAACCAGATTGCTGCGGGACTGCGCACGGTCGCCGACGTCCGCGTCGTGCCCGTTGACGACGCGACGCCCGAGACCCTGTCCGGCGTCGACCTCCTGGTCGTCGGCGGGCCAACCCACATACACACCATCACCACGTCGAAGTCACGGCGGGCCGCGATCGAGGCTGCCGCGAAGCCCGGCGCGGAACTGACCATCGATCCGGATGCCGAAGGCCTCGGGCTGCGCGACTGGTTCGACACCCTCGATCCGTCAGCGACGACGGCCAAAGCCGCGGCGTTCGACACCCGCCTCGACGGCCCCGCAATGTTGACCGGTCGCGCGTCCCGGGGGATCGCCCATCGACTCTCGCGTCACGGGCTCGAGGTGATCGCCCCGCCGGAGAGCTTTGTGGTGAACCGTGACAACCACCTGGTCGCCGGAGTCGCCGACGCCGCAGAAGCGTGGGGCGCGGCGCTCGGGCGGGCACTGCGGGCGGGAGCGACCTGAGGGGGTCCGTTCCGACGTGACCGACGGCTGGGTCCGACGCCAGTGCCGCCCGCCGTGGCCGTGATCGTGGGTGCGTGGCGAGTCGCGAACGAGGTGCGGCGGGTCGACGGCCCTCACCCGCGCGCGGTGGCATCGCCCGAGTGATGTGGCACGAGCCGCTGCGCGGCTCGTCGTCTTCGGACGGGTCCGATCCGCGACGTGAAGTATCCTCGTGTTCAGCGCCAATGGCCCCGGGCGATTGGGCCCCCGGCCGTGGCGTGGTGCGTGCTCAGGGGTGAGCGCGTCGGGGACAATGTGGGGCCGATGCACAATCGACGGAGGTGGGTCTGTGACGAATCACGCGATCGGCGTCGACATCGGAGGAACCGGAATCAAAGGGGCACGCGTCGATCTGGCGTCGGGCCAGCTTGCCGGGGAGCGTGTGCGGATCGCCACCCCGCAGCCCGCCACCCCGGACGCCATCGTTGACGTCGTCAATCGGGTCATCGAGCGAGTCGGCGGCGACGGCCCGGTGGGTCTCACCCTGCCGGCCGTGATCCGGGGCAACGTCGTTCGCACGGCGGCGAACATCGACCCGGGCTGGATCGGCGTCAATGCCGTCGATACATTCGCGGCCGCGACGGGCCGACGGATCGGTGCGGTCAACGACGCCGATGCCGCCGGACTTGCCGAAATGCGGTACGGAGCCGGTCGGGATCGGAGCGGCGTGGTGATCATGATCACCCTGGGGACCGGCATCGGGAGTGCCGTGTTCGTCGACGGCAACCTCGTACCGAACTCCGAGCTCGGCCATCTGCCGCTGCGCCAGGTCGACGCCGAGGACTGGGCCGCGGAATCGGTTCGCGAGCTCGAGGATCTGTCGTGGAAGAAATGGGCCCGCCGTCTGCAGGCCTACTTCGAGATGCTTGAACGCCTGATGTGGCCGGACCTGATCATCGTCGGCGGCGGCGTCAGCAAGAAATCGGCCAAGTTTCTCCACCACATCGATGTGCAGACCGACGTGGTCCCGGCCGAGTTGTTCAACGACGCCGGTATCGTCGGGGCGGCACTCTTTGCGCCGGTCACCGACGCATCCACCAAAGAAACGACGGACCAATAATCCCGCCTGGTGGGGTGGCATCGAGCAGCCCCGATCGCGAGACGTCGCCTCGCGTCGCCGTGCGTGAGAGGGTTGGCGCCATGGACGGCCGTGGCGGAGGGGGGTCCCGGTGACCCTCGACCTAATCCTCATCGGATTGGTGATCGCCCTCGAGCCGATTCCGCTGACGACGTTCATCCTCGTACTGGCGTCGAAGGGCGGCGTGCGCAAGGGTGCCGCGTTCATCTTCGGATGGCTGGTCTCGTTGGCCGCGGTCATCGCCGCCACCGTCCTGCTGACCGGCAACTCGCCGCCCAAGCCGAACAGCCCGCCGTCGCTTGCCGCGCTCGCCGCCAAGCTGGCCATCGGCGTTGCCCTCGTGCTGATCGCCGTCCGCCAGCGGCGCCGGATGGGGCACGCGAAAAAGCCCAAGAAGCAGCCCAAGTGGCAAAAGGGCATCGACACGATGTCGCCGTGGTTCGCCATCGGACTTGGGCCGCTCACGCAGCCCTGGGGTCTCGTTGCGGCGGGGGTCGCGGTGATCATCAACGCGAAGATCTCCTCGTGGCAGAGCTACTTCGCGCTGTTTCTGTTCTGCGTGATCTCGACGAGCACGTACCTGGCGATGGAGATCTACGCCGGCTTCTGGCCGGATCGGACCCAGGCGTTCCTCGCCCGACTCCGGGCCTGGATCGACTCCCACACCGATCAGGTCATCATCGCCGTCTCACTGGGCCTGGGCTTCTGGCTGATCGGCAAGAGCATCTACGAGATCGTCACGTAACCAACGGTACGGCGATCAATTTCAGGACCGGGGCATGGGCATGGTCGTGCATGACATTCCTCGGGATATGCCCGACACCGCGCGACCCTGAACCTGCGGGCGGGGCGACCGAGAACGGCCCGAAGCCCCGAAGCTGGGCGGCATGGTCCGCCGGTCAACCCAACGGGGCGGTCCGATCGCGGTGCGGCGGGCGTCTAGAAGAAGGCGATGACCGACAGCGCGATCAATATCGAGAGGTAGACGGTCAGCCCCGCCACGACCCAGACGGGGAGCTCGGCGAAGGAGTTCGCCGCGATGGCACGTTGCGAGGCGCGGTCGCGCACCGACCCGCCGATCACGAAGACCAGCGCCAATACGCCGTAGCCGATACCCAGGGCCTCGAATCGCACTCGTGGGACGTTGCTCACCTTCGGCAACAGGCCGCCGATCGCCAGCGCCACGGCGCCGACGGCGACACCGGTCCTCCACCACGCCAGCAACGTCCGCTCCCGCGCGAAGTGCGTGCGTCGTGAGGCTTCCGGGTACCGCCGCCGGGGGTCTGACTCAGGGGAGGGTGTCATCCACTACTTCCTGTCGCGCTCAGGTGGCCTGGTTGGGACAGATCGTAGTCTGGACCTCGCGACGTGGTGCGGTTGCGCTTCGCCGCATGCCCCGATCCGCCGGCCGCCGGCCGGCCGATGGCCATCCGCGTTCAGCGGACGTTTGTCCCCGACACGCGGTTACAGCGCGGCGATCCCCTTACCGATGAGGACAACGGCGAAGACGAGCAACAGCACCGCCATGACCGTCTGGTTGTTCTGGGCGAGCCAGGTCTTCCAGTTGCCGAGGATCGCCTGCGCCTTCCCACCGACGGCCAACATGACCGCCAACGGGGCGGCCACTCCGAGGACCGCGATCACGACATAGACGACGATCGCGACCACTTCGTCGCCGGACGACAGGCCTGCCGACGCGATCGCCGCCGCAGCGGCGATCCCCACGGCCAGGTTCTTCGGGTTTGCCGCACCGATCACGATGCCGACGACAAGCGATCTGGCGGGGGTGAAGTTCGCGATCCCGTCCATCCATTTGGGCATCGACGGCGTGGTGCCCGGCATCGGTCGGCGGTGGAACCTGCGCATCGCCGCGACCAGCAACAGCAACCCCAGCACCAACTCGACGGCGCCGAGTCCCTTGGATGGACCGGATCCACTCGAGAGGTTCAGCGAACCGGCGACCCAGACGAGCAGCCCAAGCATCGCGCCGACGCCGAGCGTGAAGCCCACGAGGTATGCCGCCCCGTTGGGTAGCGGCTTCCGAGTGAGCAGCAACAGGATCGCGGCGATGATCGGCACCGGCGAGATCGTCACTGCGATGGCGAGCGGGAGGATCGCTCCGAGCACACCGTTCATGCGCGGCTCCAGCCCAATGTCGGTGCCGTGCCGTGTGCAAGAGATCTCACGGTCGCGTCGGACATTCGCACACGGCATAGCGAGACGGAGATTCGGTGTCGAGGTCCAGCAGGTCGCGCAGTGACCGACCGGGGCATTCGGGCAGAAACTCCTCGTGCTGCAGGAGTCGGCGTTGGCGAGCGCGATCGTCCCGAGCGCGACTGCTGCGGTCCTGAGCGCAGCGATGCGCCACTGCCGACCCGCGTGTTGCCCGCGTACTCGACGTGGACGACGCGACGGCACGAGTGCAGATGGGCGGGCGAGGTCCGAGGCACATCACGCGAGCCGATCCCACCGGTGCCGTGCAAACCAAGCGAGCAGCAACCGCCCGAGGCGTCAGCCCTCGCCACCGCATCCGATCGTCACGGAAGGACGTGCGCTTTCGCGCGGGCGAACTCCTCGTCGGTGAGCGCGCCGCTCTCATGCAGTGCCGCGAGATGGGCGAGTTCCTCCGTCGTGGAGCGGTGGTGCCCGATCCGCCAACCGGGGGCGGATTTGGGAGACGACGCCCAGGAACGGACGCGGCCGACCCCCGTCAGCAGCGTGGCCCGCAGGTCGCGACCCGCGGTCGCGTCGGGGAACTCGCGCTGGGTTTGTCGTCGCAAGGCGTAGACGCCGGCAGCGAGCAGTGCGCCGAGGATGATGATCCCCCACGGCGTACGCAGCGCGTACGTGGGTCCCCAGAGGACGACAAGCAGATAGACGAGCGCCACGGCCGTCCAGGCGATCCCGGGCCGCTTGTTCAGTACCGGTGCAACCCACCGGCGCACGGCGGTTGCGGCCCGCGTCGGTCCCGCAAGCGTCGCCCCGAGGACCGCGAGCACGCCGTAGAGCACGGTCGCCCAGCCGAGGTCGCCGAGGGTCGAGGTGCCGATCACCCAGATATGCTGGGCGGGTACCTGATAGGTCGACGTCGTCAGCCCACCGATCACGTAGTCGCCGGTCAGGCGGCGGGCCAGGAAGACGATGAGGCCAACGATCACGAACGCCCAGCCGATGTTGCGCAGGGTCTGGCGGCGGATACCCTCGGCGAGATAGAGCGCGAGCCCGAACATCGCCAGGACGAGCACGATCAGCCAGACGCTCAGGATGCGGATCGCGCGGACGCCCGTCTGCGCCAGTCCGAGTTGGTTCGAGCGCATCACCGTGATGAGGCCCGTGTTCGGTGGCAGTTTGTCGAGCGCCGAGGACGGAAGACCGACGTCCGTGCCGACCTGCCGGACAAGCTGCCCGAGGTTGACTTGCACGACGCCGTTGCCGGTCGTGACGCCGACGCCGGTCTTGTTCTCGAGCACATCGATGAGCTGTGTGTGTGCGTTCGAGGCCGACGCCACGAACAGGGCCTGGACACTGGGCCTTGCCAGGAGAAAATTGACCGCCTGGACCGCCGGATCGCGGAGCGCCGCCGCCGCGGGGGCCGCGAGCGGCTTCAGCTGGGACGGCAGTCGCTGTTCGACTTGCGCCGAGACGTCCACGTTGGCATAGAGCTCATCGACGACGTATCCGGACAAGGCACGTCGCACCGTCGCGTCCTGGACCAGCGCGGTGCTGGTCTGGGTGGACGCAGAGTCACTGAGTAACTGGCGGTTGATCCAAATCGCCACGATCGCCAGCAGCCCGGCGAGCGACGCAAGGACGATGAGCGCCCAGACGGCCGTGCGGCGGCGACCGCTCAAGTTCGGCGGTCCGTCCGGCACTGCGACCTGCGTCGGTGGTGCGGCGTCGGTCATCCGGATCGGGTCATTTCGGTATCAGCCGAGTACCCGAGGGGATTCGACGCCGGAGGCCGGCTCGTCGTCGACGGCGTGTCGCGACCTCGTGCGTGCCCAGTCACGGGTCGACATCTCGTTCGCTGTCCCGATTGCCGACCGTTGCGTGTGCGGTGATCTCGCCCTCACGCGCCGAGCGTAGCCTACGGCTCACTCGGCACACCGTCAGGTTGTGGTCCGCACAGCGCCTCGGACGAGCGTCACGGGCCGATCTGTGCATCGTCTGAGATGCCGACCATCTCCACAATCACATCGGGGCCGTAGCCTGACCCGGCCGATCGTCCAATGACTTGTCCGGCGACAGGCCGAGTCGCCACGGCCACCAGAACGGGAATGATGAGTGCCGCTGTTTGACGACGGCCGTGCCACGGCGCTATGGGGCTGCCGCGGCGATGTCGCCGGTAAGTCGTGCGTACCGGAACCGTCGGCGTCAGTCGGGCCTGCCTCGCGCCGGTCGGGCTCCGGCTGCGGTCGCCCACCCTCATGCCACGAGGTACGTTGGGTGGGGCCGCGCATGCGGAAGGGTACCGGGTCGCGCCGTCACCCAAGCCCATGTGCGGCGGTGGGGCAGCTCTGGGACCGACGCGTACGTCTATCGTTGGTACGGTACGCGGGTCGTCGTGGCATCCGGACCGCGTCCCAAGGCACCGAACGTCCTGACCTAGTCAAACGTCATCGCGTGCCCGGTTTGTCACGAATGTCTGTTCTGCGGCGCTAGCGTGCGAGGTCGTAGGGTGACGCACGTTGCGACGAACCGACGAAGGGGACGATCGTGGATACAGGATCGGTCTTTGAACTCGAGCCGGCGGCAGTGCACTGGCTCGCGGAAACGTTTGACGACGAGACCCCACAGCACGCACTGCTTGACTCCCTGGCACTCTCGGCCGAGGCGGAGTCTGCACCGAAGGGCATGAGGCGCGTGGAACCGAGCACCGAATCGCGGCCACTCCTCGACATGTTGTCCGAGGAGAAGGTCGGTGAGATCGTCCACGGCGTAGCGGCGGCATTTCCCGAGTTGCCCGTTCCG
>JADGPG010000031.1 GCA_017882545.1 Thermoleophilia bacterium | reverse complement strand
GGCGGCGCGCTTCGACTCGCCGCGCGGCTCGGTCTGGCCGCGCGCATCGCGCCCGCCGCCCACTGGATGCAGGGACGTGCGCTGCCACTACCCGCCGCGCGACCGTTCCACACGCGGGGATCCGGGGATGTCTGACCCCGGCGAGTTGTGGCGGGACGCCCCGACCGAGCTCGCGCCCGACGACGACCCGACGGAGCGGTTCATTGCCGAGCTCGCACAGGTCGGCGGCACGAGCGCGCTGGTCTCGCCGCGGGATCTGGTCGGCGAAGTGCACGCGGCGCTCGGTGACGCCGGGGCGGGGCGGGTTGCACTGACCGCCGATCTGTCGGACGCCCGCCCGGCAATCGCCGCGGCACTCGCCGCGATCGGATACCGGGTCTCGGACTATGAGGCGATCGCCGATGACCGCGGCGCTGTGCGCATGCTCGACGCGACGGTCACGGGGTGCCTGGCCGCGGTCGCCGCGACGGGGTCGATCGTGACCGGCGGGGCGGCCGGGCGGGGCGGAGCACTGGTCGCACCGCTGCACGTCTGCATCGTGGAACGCCGCCGCCTCCTCGACGGCCTCGCCGACCTGATGCGCATCGTCCCGCGGCTCGGGGGAGGATCCATGATTGCGCTGCAGACCGGCCCGAGCCGCACCGCGGACATCGAAAAGACGCTCATCATCGGCGTCCATGGCCCCAAGCGGGTGCATGTGATCCTGCTCGACGGGATCCTCGACAACTAGCGCGGATCGGGACGCAACGATCGTGGCGCGCCCCGGGCACACGGCGATGGCCGCATCACGGGGGTTCGTCGAGGTCCCCGTCTGCCCCCGGTGGTGCTCCGCCGCACCGTGCGGGAAGATCTTAGTCATAGGGACTCATATCTGTGACCGATAAACTTGACATGAGTTGACTAAGATCTAGTATTGGTCAGGCAGACATATCGGCAGCGACGGGCGGTCGGCGACGGCCCGCTCCAGGAGGCGACACGACGCATGGCTAAGACGATCGGTATTGATCTGGGGACGACCAACTCGTGCATGGCGGTACTCACCGGCGGCGAGCCCGAGGTCATCCCGAACTCCGAGGGTGGCCGAACGACCCCGTCGGTGGTCGGCTTCTCGAAGTCCGGCGAACGACTGGTCGGGACCGTTGCCAAGCGGCAGGCGGTGACCAACCCCGAAAACACCGTCTTCAGCGTCAAGCGGTTTATGGGGCGCAAGTTCGGTGAGGTCGACGAAGAGATGAAGATCGTGCCGTACGAGGTCGTGCGGGGCGCCAACGGCGACGTGCGCATCGACGCGGACGACAAGGAGTTCAGCCCGCCGGAGATCAGCGCAATGATCCTTCAGAAGCTCAAGGCGGACGCCGAGGCATTCCTGGGCGAAGCGGTGTCCGACGCGGTCATCACCGTGCCGGCCTACTTCAACGACGCCCAGCGTCAGGCCACCAAGGACGCCGGCAAGATCGCCGGGCTGGAGGTCAAGCGCATCATCAACGAGCCGACCGCGGCCGCGCTGGCCTACGGCCTCGACAAGGAACACGACCAGACGATTCTCGTGTTCGACCTCGGCGGCGGCACGTTCGATGTGTCGGTCCTCGAGATCGGCGACGGGGTCTTCGAGGTCAAGTCGACCGCCGGTGACAACCACCTCGGCGGCGACAACTTCGACAAGTCGATCGTCGACTGGATGGTTGCCGAGTTCAAGCGCGATCAGGGTATCGATCTGAGCGCCGACAAGATGGCCCTCCAGCGCCTCTATGAGGCCGCCGAGAAGGCCAAGATCGAGCTCTCGACGACCACGACGGCGCAGATCAACCTGCCGTTCATCAGCGCCGACCAGGCCGGTCCGAAGCACCTGGATCTGCAGCTCTCGCGCGCGAAGATGGAAGAGCTTGCCCGGCCGCTGCTCGAGCGCCTGATGGGCCCGACCCGCCAGGCGGTGACCGACTCCGGGGTGGGCAGCAAGATCGACCACGTCGTTCTCGTCGGCGGCATGACCCGCATGCCGGCCGTGCAGGAGCGCGTCCGCGATATCACGGGCAAGGACCCCCACAAGGGTGTCAACCCGGATGAGGTCGTGGCCGTGGGTGCGGCGATCCAGGCGGGCGTGCTCGCCGGCGAGGTCAAGGACGTGCTGCTGCTCGACGTCACGCCGCTGTCGCTCGGCATCGAGACCAAGGGCGGCGTGTTCACCAAGCTCATCGAGCGGAACACGACGATCCCGACCCGCAAGAGCGAGGTCTTCTCAACCGCGGACGACAACCAGACCCAGGTCGAGATCCACGTCCTGCAGGGGGAGCGCGAGATGGCGGTCTACAACCGCACGCTCGGGAAGTTCAACCTCGTGGGCATCCCGTCCGCACCCCGCGGCGTCCCGCAGGTCGAGGTGACGTTCGACATCGACGCCAACGGCATCGTCAACGTGTCGGCGAAGGATCTCGGCACCAACAACGAGCAAAAGATCGAGATCCGGGCCTCATCCGGTCTCGACGACACCGAGATCCAGCGGATGGTCAAGGACGCGGAGGCCCACGCGGACGACGACCGGCGCATGCGCCAGGTGGCCGATGCCCGCAACCAGGCCGAGGCGCGCATCCACGAGGCCGAGCGTCAGCTCAAGGACAACGGCGAGAAGATCGACGAGGCGCTGCGGGGCGAGATCGAGACCGCGGTGGCGGCGGCACGCACGGCCGCCGAGGGGGAGGACGTCGCCCAGATCGAGTCCGCCACCCAGGCTCTGACCGACACGCTTCACCGGATGTCCGAGGAGATCTACCGCAAGGCGAGTGCCGAGCAGGCACCGGACGCTGCGGCGGGTGCCACGGGCGCCGAAACAGTGGAGGACGCCGAGTACGAAATCGTCGACGACGACGAGTCGTCGGCAGCCTGAGCCGGGGGAACGCGATGACATCGTCATTTTCTGCGGGCGCGGCCGAGAGCGGCCGCGCACCCGGCGCACACCGCAACCGGATCGGGGGACTCCGATGATCGGTACCGACGGCATCTCGGACCCCCTCGCCCCGCGCGATCCCACCCCGGAGGATGCCGGCGAGCCCCCCGGGCCCCCGGCGGACGGTCTTGAGCTCGATGTCGAACCGCTGCCCACGCACGAGCAGGTGGCCCAGCTGCGCGACGAACGGGACACGTACCTCGACCAGCTCCAACGCGAGCGAGCCGAGTTCGCGAACTTCAGGCGTCGGGTCGAGCGGGATCGGGTGACCCTGCGGGCCGGCGTCATCAAGGATGTGATCGGCCAGATCCTGCCGGTACTCGACAACCTCGAACGTGCCGTGACCGCACTGACCGCACAGGACCCGTCACTTGTCGGCGGCGTCGACATGGTGCGGGTCCAGATGGCGCAGGTACTTGTCGCCAATGGGGTCGTCGAAGTCCCCGCGCTCGGGCACCCGTTCGATCCGAACCTGCACGACGCGATCGCATCGGTGCCGTCGTCTGACGCGCCCGAGGGCATGGTGATCGAGGTGGTCGAGAAGGGATATCGGACCGACGCCGAGCTGGTGCGGGCGGCCAAGGTGGTTGTGTCGACCGGCAACGCGTGAGCAGGGGGCGGGGCATGCCGGACGACGATCTGTATGCCGTGCTTGGCGTTGCCAAGGACGCCAGCGCCGACGACATCAAAAAGGCGTATCGCAAGCTGGCCCGCCAGTACCACCCGGACCGCAACCAGGGCGATGCGGCCGCGGAAGAGCGGTTCAAGCAGGTCTCGCACGCCCACGACGTCCTCTCGGACGCGGACAAGCGCCGCGAATACGACGCCTCGCGGATGTTCGGCGGACGGGTCCCGCCGGGGGGCGCCCCGGGCGGCGGGTTCGGCGACTTTGCCGACATCTTCGGCGACATGTTCCGGCGTCCCGGCGGTGGCACCGCCGGGACGCCGCCGCCGCCCCGCGGTGCGGACGTCGAGGTCGAGGTGACCTTGTCGTTCGAGCAGGCGATGAACGGCGCACAGATCGTTGTCACCGCCGACATCGACGAGACGTGCGGGACCTGTGCCGGATCTGGTGCGCGCGCCGGAACCAGCCCGCGGCTCTGCCCGGACTGCCGCGGCCGCGGGGTGACCGGGCGCGATCTGGGCGGGTTCTCGCTCGGGCAGACGTGTCCGCGCTGCCACGGCAACGGCACCATCATCGACGACCCGTGTGCGACCTGCCACGGGGCGGGCACGGTCCCGGAGCGGAAGCGGTACCCCGTCAAGATCCCGCCCGGGGTCAAGGACGGGACGCGCGTCCGACAGGCCGGCAAGGGCCAGGGCGGCGTGCGCGGCGGCAAGCCGGGTGATCTGATCGTCATCACCCGTGTCACGCCGAGTCGCGTGTTCGTTCGCAACGGCGACGACCTCTCGCTCGATGTGCCGGTGACGATCTCTGAGGCGGCGCTCGGGGCGCAGATCGAGATTCCCACGATCGACGGGCGGGTCAAGCTGAAGGTGCCGGCCGGCTCGCAGGACGGGCGTGCGCTGCGCGTGCCCGGCAAGGGTGCACCCAAGCTGAAGCACTCGGGGCGTGGCGATCTGATCGCGCGGCTTCGTGTTCGCGTCCCGGAGACGCTCAGCGACGGGCAGCGGGCCGCGCTGGAGCAGTTCGCCGAGCTCAACACGGCCGACCCGCGGTCGGGGCTGTTCTCATGAGCACCGAGGGGTCCGGAGGGGGCTTCTACTTGATCGGCATCGTCGCTGAGTTGGCGGGCATGCACCCTCAAACCCTGCGGCTGTACGAGCGCCGCGGTCTCCTGCGCCCCAGCCGCAGTGCCGGACGCACGCGGCGCTACACCGACGCCGATCTGGCGCGGCTGCAGCGGATCCAGACGCTCTCGGAGGCCGGGCTGAACATTGCGGGGATCGAGCGGGTGCTGGAGCTCGAGCAGCAGTTGGTGGACGCGCAGGAGCGCCTGGTGTCCGCCGCCGGCGAGCTCGAGGCGGCGCGGCGGGAACATCGTGAGGAGATGGAGCAGGCGCGTCGCTCGATGCGGGCGGAGGTCGTAGTGGTGACGCGCGGCGAGACGGCCCTCGTGCCGGTGGAACGGCGAGGCCCGCACAATCAGGGGAGGTAGGGAACGTGGCTGTAGAACGGCCGACCGAACGCGCCCAGGCGGCGCTTGCAGATGCGGTCCGCTTCGCGGCGGAGCGCGACAACCAACGGGTAGAGCCGGAGCACCTGCTCGTGGCGCTCCTCGGGCAGCGCGAGGGGCTGATCGACCCGCTCATCACATCGGCCGGCGCGTCCGTGGATGCGGTCCGGACCGGTGCCGAGCAGGCGGTGGCGCGCTGTCCGCAGGTCCGCGGCGGCAACGTCGAGCAGCGCATGTCGCCCGCATTTGAGCGCGTCGTGCGCCGGGCGGGCCAGGAAGCCGAGCGACTGACCGACGAGTTCATCTCGACCGAACATCTGTTGCTGGCGTTGGTCATCGAGCCGTCCAAGGCGCGCGACGCGCTGCGGGCCGGGGGAGTTACCGAGGACGCGATCCGAGAAGGTCTTACCCACCTGCGCGGTGCGATGCGGGTGACCGATCCGAACCCGGAGGGCAAGTACCAGGCGCTCGAGCAGTACGGGCGCGACCTCACCGACGCTGCCCGCAGCGGTGCGCTTGATCCCGTCATCGGGCGGGACGAGGAAGTACGCCGCGTGATTCAGGTCCTCTCGCGAAGGACCAAGAACAACCCGGTCCTCATCGGCGAGCCGGGGGTTGGCAAGACCGCCATCGTCGAAGGTCTGGCCCAACGCATCATCAACGGCGACGTGCCGGATGGCCTGCGCGACAAGCGGGTGGTCGCCCTCGATATCGGGGCCCTCATCGCGGGCGCCAAGTATCGCGGCGAGTTTGAGGACCGGCTCAAGGCCGTGCTGGGCGAGATCGCTGCGGCCGAAGGCCGCGTGATCCTGTTTATCGATGAGCTGCACACGATCGTCGGGGCCGGGGCGGCTGAGGGAGCGGTCGACGCCGCCAACCTGCTCAAGCCGATGCTTGCGCGCGGGGAGCTGCGTGCGGTCGGGGCGACGACACTCGACGAATACCGCAAGCACATCGAGAAGGACGCCGCGCTGGAGCGCAGGTTCCAGCCGGTGCTGGTGGGCGAGCCGTCGGTCCAGGCGACTATCGGTATCTTGCGCGGGCTCAAGGAGCGCTACGAAGTCCATCACGGGGTGCGGATCCAAGATGCGGCGCTCGTTGCGGCGGCCCAACTGTCGGACCGCTACATCACGGGGCGCTTTCTGCCGGACAAGGCGATTGATCTTGTCGACGAGGCGGCCTCGCGACTGCGCATCGAGATCGACTCGGTCCCGAGCGAGCTCGACCACGTACAGCGGCGCGTCATTCAGCTCGAGATCGAGGAGCAGGCACTCGCCAAGGAGACCGACGCGGCATCGCTTGCCCGTCGCGAGGCGATCGGCCAGGAGCTTGGCGAACTGCGCGAAGAAGCCGGCGGGATGCGGGCCCACTGGGAGCAGGAGCGGGGCGCGATCACCCGCATCCGCGCGCTCAAGGAGCAAATCGAGCAGGCGCGCCTGGAGCTGGATCGCGCCGAGCGGGAGGTCGATCTCGAGGGCGCCGCGCGGTTGCGTTACGGAACGCTGCCCGAGCTGGAGGGCGCACTCGTGGATGCCAACGCGGATCTCGAGCGCAACCAGGCCGAGCGCCGGATGCTCAAGGAGGAGGTCGACGAGGAGGACGTGGCCGAAGTGGTCTCGGCGTGGACCCGGATACCGGTCTCGCGGCTTCTTGAGGGCGAGCTGCAGAAGCTGGTCCACATGGAGGAGCGGCTGCACGAGCGTGTCGTCGGTCAGGAGGACGCCGTGTCGGCGGTGGCGAATGCCTTGCGCCGCGCACGCGCCGGCCTGTCGGATCCCGATCGTCCGATCGGGTCATTCATCTTTCTGGGACCGACCGGGGTCGGCAAGACCGAGTTGGCCAAGGCGCTGGCAGAGTTCATGTTCGACGACGAGCGGGCGATGGTGAGGATCGACATGTCCGAGTACATGGAAAAGCACTCGGTCGCACGACTGATCGGCGCCCCGCCCGGCTATGTCGGCTTCGAGGAGGGCGGTCAGCTGACCGAGGCCGTGCGGCGGCGACCGTACGCGGTGCTCCTGCTCGACGAGATCGAGAAGGCCCACCCGGACGTCTTCAACGTGCTGCTGCAGCTGCTTGATGACGGCCGCCTGACCGACGGCCAGGGTCGGGTCGTCGACTTCAAGAACGTCGTGGTGATCATGACCTCAAACGTCGGCAGCCAGTTCCTGACCGAGGGCATCGCCGAGGACCTTGCGGCCGAACGGGCATTGGGAGCGCTGCGGGAGAGCTTCCGCCCGGAGTTCCTCAACCGCATCGACGAGATCGTCGTGTTCCGCCGGCTGCGCCGCGACCAGATCGACGCCATCGTCGACCTGCGTCTGGCGACGGTCGTCTCTCGCGTCGCCGAACGGGGGGTGGAGCTCTCGGTGACCCCGGCCGCGCGTCGAGTGATCGGGGACGAGGGTTATGACCCCGCCTACGGGGCGAGGCCGCTTGGGCGCGTCATCCGCAAGCGGGTCGAAGACGAGCTGGCGCGCGGCCTGCTCGGCGGCGCGTTCCGCGAAGGGGACCGGGTCGTCATCGATGCCGATGTCGCCGGTGCCCTGACGTTCACCGCACAGCCGCCGCCCGCCGCCGCGGCGGCCTGATACTGGGATCCGGTGGGTGGATGGCGCCCGCCGGATCCCGGCTCATTCGTCGGTTCCGGGCGGCGGCGGGGTGCAGCGCAGCTCCACGGGCTCCCCGCCGTGTGCCAGCAGCTCGCCGGAGCGCCGGGTCGGCGTCGCGGTGCCTGCCTCGGCCGGGCCGAGATCGGCGATCCACATCTTGGCGCGGCAGATCGGCTGCCCGGCGCCGGCGAACGCCTCCTCCGCGGCGATGCGTGCGGTGTCGCGGTCGGACGCCAGCACGATGACCTCTTCGTGCTGGAACGGGCCCTCCCAGCCGCTCGAGGCGGCCCAGATGTGGAGCAGAGCGTCGGTCATTCGATGCACACGCTAGCGGGACGGGCCGGGGGCTGGTCGGCCTGCGGGGCGTCGCGGCGGGCGCGGCGGGCGTCGTTCCCGGGGCGGGGCCGTGCGCGACAGCTGAGCGGCCGCGGCCACGACTGTTCCCACCGCGGCGAACGCGGCCAGGAACAGGCCGAGCTCGCGGGTCACGCCGATCGCCGAATCCGGCGGAAACACGAACCGTGCGAGGACACACACCGCGGCAAGGGCCGCCGCGCCGACGCTCACCCACGCGAGCACCCGGCGCATCTGGCCGTGGAGGGCGATCGATCGCCGTATGTCAAGCGCGACGACCGTGGCGCACAGCAGGCAGATCGCTCCCGCCAGGACGGCGAGCTTGCCCCAGCTGGTGGCGTCCCAGCCGGAGACCGCATTCGGTGCCGTCGCCGGCCCGATCGCCGTTTCGTACCAGGTCGCGAATGTCGCCCCGATCAGCACGATCGCGCCGACGATGGTCCAGACCGACGGGGTGATGATCGACCTTGGGCGCGCCATGGGACTAGCGTACCGAGGCGGGCCCTCGGCCGTGCCGACGGGTCCCGTTGGGGCCCGTGGGGGCCAGCACCCGCGGTCGGCGGACTGCTACGCTCGCAACACCTCGAACACGAGCTGTATGCGAAGGAGGCGTGAGTGCCAACGTACATCATGCTCAGCACGCTCAGTCCCCATGGCGTCGGCACCTTGAAGGCGAACCCCATGCGCCTCAAGGAAGTCAACGCGGAGATTGAGCAGATGGGTGCGAAGGTGATCCAGCAGTGGGCCGTCCTGGGCCCTTATGACTTCGTGAACATCGTCGAAGCGGAAGACGAGAAGGTCATCTCGCGGGTGTCGGTCGAACTGGCGGCGCGGGGTACCGCCCACTTCCAGACCATGACCGCGATCCCCGTTGACGAGTTCCTGTCGCTGCTGAAGTGATCGCCCGACGGTGAGCCTGGGCCGCACGACCACCGGGGGTCTCATCATCGCCGCCGGCGTCGCGCTGCTGGCCGCCTCTCCCCTCGGAGAGGACCTGCGGCTGGGCGTCCGGGCGCGTTTCGCTGGCGTGGTCAACCGCCACGATCCCGTCGGGCCGTTTTGTCAGGCCCCGTGTTACACGCGCGGGACGTCAGAGGGCGCCGACGCGTTGGCGAGGCAGCGGGAAGCGCTGCCGTGAGCACCTGGCGGGCCGAGGTGCTGATCCCGGCCCACCGCATCGTCGTCGCCGTGCGCGAGGGCACCGTCATCGAGCTGCAGGGCGGGGATGGCCCGTCGACGTTCCGCGCGTACCGGAGCTTGCCCGAGGCGGTGCACGGGATGATCGCGTGGCCGAACACGGTCCTTGCAACCGGCGCCGAACCCGTCGTGATCGACCCGGGCTACCAGACCCAGGGCGACATGCTCGTCCAGGCGCTCGCGGTACGGCGTCTGACTCCGGGCGACGTCCGCACCGTGGTCCTGACCCATCTGCACTCCGACCATATTTCGGCGGTGGCTCAGCTGGGCGAGGTTGATCTGTATGTCCACGAGCGGGAACTGGAGACCCCATATGCCACGCGTCAGCGAGGACTTCTCGACCGGGTCACCGTGCATGCGCTCACCGGCGACGCCGGTGAGATCCGCCCGGGCATCACGTGGATCCACACGCCCGGCCACAGCCCCGGCCATATCGCCGTCGCCGTCGCGACCGAGGCCGGCACCGTCGTCGCGGCGGGCGACACGATGGGGCCGGACCCGTCGTGGTTCGCCGATCGGAATCCCCCAGCGGGGCTGGAATTTCGCGACGACCACCTCGCCGCCTATGACAAGATCACCGGGCTCGACCCGGCGGTGATCATCCCGGGTCACTACGAGCCGATCCACCTGGGGGCGAGTTGAGCACGTCGGCAGCGGTACGCCAGCGCCAGATCTACATTGCGGCGGGAGCGAACGTCCTGTTCATTCTCAGCCTGTTCCTGCCGTGGTTCGCCGTCGGCTCGTACGACAGCATCAACGGCTGGGGTGCGCTTCCGGCCCCATGGCTCATACTGCTAGTGGCACTCGTGGCGCTTGCCGCGTTCTTTGCAGAGATCTACCGCATCGTGCTGCCGCTCCGGCTCGACCCGCTCGGGGTCGCCGCGTACGCCTCGACGATTCCGTTGTGGTTCACCGCGTCCGACCTCCTCGGCGGCGGCGGGACCGGCCGTGACTGGGGGCTGTTCATCGGATTCGTCGCAGCGTTGGTCGCGACCGTCTTCGCGGTGCGCCTTTGGCGTGAGGTCCGGCGCTAGACTCCTCTCCGATAGCGCCATGACACGTGGGGAGAGCACATGGGACTCGTGGACAAGGCCAAGGATGCGGCGAAAGTGGCCAAGGATGCTGCGCAGAAGGGCCTCGACGACGCCAAGGATGCCGGCCAGGCCTACCAGCTTAAACGGTCGATCGGAAATCTGAACGAGCAGCTGGGGCACGTCGTGTTTCGCCAGCACGAAGGTGAATCCGGGCTCGACGCCGAGGTCACCCGCCTGGTGGAGGAGATCCGCGCGACGAAGGCCGAGCTGGCCGGGCTGGAGCAGGAATAGCCGTGCCGGCCTGCGAGGGCGCGGGCCCCTCGGGCCCCCGCCCTCCCGGCGCACGGTGCGCGCCTGACACGATCGCATGATCCCGATCCTCATCATCGTCTGTGTCGTGGCAATCGTCTCAGCCACGGCGGCCGTCGCCTCCGCGCGGCGGGCCCGCGCCGACGGGGCCCGCATCGGGGCCGAATGCGCCCGCGTGCGACTGCTGGTGGAGTCCGAGATCGCGCGCCGCACGGCCGCGTTCGACGTCCTGCCGGTCGCCGCGCTGCGCCTGGACGGCGGCGCCACGATCCGGGAGATCAATGCGCTTGCCCGGGACAAGTTCCCGCATGTCACCGTCGGGCAGGGCATCCTCAGCTCATTCGGCGAGCATCGCTTCGCCGACGAGGTTGCGGCGGCCCTCGTCGACGGCGAGCCGCGGGACTTCGACCAGCGCCTGTTCGCGGACGAGCGTCGGACCTATCGGGTTTCGGTGCAGCCGGTCATCGGGACGACCGAGCGTGAGGTGCTCGTCTTCCTGATCGACTTCACCGACGCCGTGGCATACCAGGAGTTACGCAGCCAATTCTCGGCGAACGTCTCGCACGAGCTCCGCACACCTCTGACGGGGCTGGCGGGGCTGATCGAGGCCCTCGGCGATCCCGACATGGACCCGGTCACCCACGCTCGCTTCGTCGATCGCGCGGCGAGCGAGATCCAGCGGCTGGTTGCGCTGATTACCGACGTGTTGTTCCTCTCGGAGCTGGAGGCGACCGAATGGAGCGCTCCGGCGGCGCGCACCGACGCGCGCGTGGCGATCGACAACGCCGTCGAGGCGCTGGGGGACGTCGCCGCCGAGCACGGTGTGACGGTGGGCGTCGATGCCGACGCGCCCGTGTGGACGCCGCTGACCGAGCGCATGGCGACGACCGTCGTGCAAAACCTCGTCGAGAACGCGGTGAAGTACGGCGGATCCGGTTCGACGATCGTGATCACCGCCCGCACCGTGCGCGACGGGCGCTGGGCGGAGATCATCTGCACCGACGACGGCCCGGGGATCCCCGAGCGCCATCTTCCGCATATCTTCGAACGCTTCTACCGGGCCGACGCGTCACGGTCCAAGCGGCTCGGAGGCACCGGACTCGGCCTGTCGATCGTCAAACACATCGCCGAGCGGTTCGGCGGCGTCGCCGAGGCCAGCTCGCGCGAGGGGTTCGGGACCACCATCACCGTGCGGCTGCCGGTGCCGCCCGCCGCCGCCGCGGTTCCCGCGCCCGGGGCCGAAGACGCTTCACGCGCACCTACGCGCTAGACTGGCGCCCGGCTGCCCCGCGTGGCACGCCCCGGATCCGCTGGCTGTCGCGTGCCCCTTCCTGCCCGCCGCCAAGGAGTTTGCTTGAGCGTTCCGCTGATGGACATTGGTGCCCAGTACGGCCCGCTGCGCGCCGAGATCGATGCCGCGATTGCCGGCGTCCTCGACAGTGGCCGCTTCATCCTCGGCCCGCACGTCGCGGGGCTTGAGGCCGAAATCTCCGCCCGGCTCGGAGGGCGCCCGTGTGTCGGCGTCGCCAACGGGACCGATGCGCTGGTCATCGCGCTCAACGCCCTTGACGTGGGTCCCGGAGATGAGGTCATCACGACCCCGTACACGTTCTACGCGACGGCCGAGGCCATTGCGCGGCTCGGTGCGACACCGGTGTTCTGTGACATCGACCCGGACGACTTCTGCATCGATCCCGACCTCATCGAGGCGCGGATCACCGGCCGGACCAAGGCCATCCTGCCCGTGCACATCTTCGGGCACGCGGCCAACATGGCCCCGATCCGGGAGATCGCCGCCCGCCACGGGCTGGCGGTGATCGAGGACGCGGCCCAAGGGTTCGGGGGTACGTGTGACGGGACGCCGATCGGCGCACTCGGCGACCTGGCCACCATCAGCTTCTTCCCGACTAAGAACCTGCCGGGGATCGGCGACGGCGGCATGGTCGTGTGCAGGGACGAGGCGCTGGCCGCGCGCGTGCGCCGGCTGCGCTTTCACGGATCCGCGGATAAGGTCGTCTTCGAGGAGGTCGGCTACAACTCGCGACTCGACGAACTGCAAGCGGCGGTGATCCGGATCTTCCTCACGCACGTCGACGGCTGGAACGATGGGCGGCGGGCCGCGGCCGCCGCGTACGCAGCGGCCGGGCTCGGTGAGTTCATGGAGCTCCCGGATGAACGCGCGGGGGTCCGTCACATCTACCACCTGTACATGGCGCGCCACGACGACCGCGATGCGATCTCGGCGGGGCTCGCCGCACACGGGATCAGCTCGGCGGTCTACTACGGGATCCCGATGCACCTGCAGCCGGTCTTCGCCCACTTGGGTTATCGGCCGGGCGATCTGCCGATCGCCGAGGCCTGCGCGTCGCGGGCCTTGGCCCTGCCGATGCACCCCCACCTGGGCGCCGACCGGGCCGCGCAGGTCGTGTCCGCCGTCGCAGAAGTCGTTGGTCAGGTGCCGGCCCGCGGGTGAGCCAGGCGATGCCGGCAGCAGCGCCGGGGCCGGACACGGCGCCCGCGCCTTCGCGCCCCTTGCGCGTGTGGGTTGATATGACCAACTCTCCGCACGTCGTGATCTTCCGCCCACTGATCGCGCGGATGATTGCGCGCGGGCACGAGGTCACCGTCACGGCTCGGGACTTCGCCCAGACGCTCGGCCTGCTTGAGCGGTACGGGATCCCGCACGAGGTCTTCGGCGCCCACGGCGGCGCCGGCCGCGTCGGCAAGGCGCGGGCGATGGCCTCCCGCACGAACTCGCTGACCCGGTTTGCGCGTCGGGAGCGGTTCGATGTCGCAATCGCCCACGGCAGCACGGACCAGCCGCCGGCGGCGTTCGCCGCCGGGACGCCCCAGGTCACGATGTTCGACTACGAGTTCGCGACCGTGATGCACCACTGGAACGGCCGCTTCGCGACCCGGGTGCTCGTGCCCAGCGCGATTCCCGAATGGGCCCTGTGGCGATACGGTATCCGTGCACCGAAGCTGGTCCGGTACGCGGGGCTCAAAGAGGAGTACTACCTTGCCGACCACGTGTTCGATTCTGGCGTGATGGACGAACTCGGTCTCGACGCCACCCGTGTGATCGCGGTGCTGCGACCGCCACCGGAGGTGACCCTCTACCACCGCGGATTGTCGAGCGATGTGTTCTCGGCTACGTTGGCGCGCCTGCTGGATGCGGCCCCGGCCGTCCAGACGGTGGTGCTGCCGCGCACCGAGGCCCAGCGGGCCGACCTCGTGGACACGGTCGCGATCGTGCCGGAGCGGCCCGTCGACGGGCCGAGCCTCGTGGCCGCGGCGGACTTCGTCGTCAGCGCCGGCGGGACGATGAACCGTGAGGCGGCCGCACTCGGGGTGCCCGCCTACAGCCCGTTCGCAGGACGGCTGGGAGCCGTCGACCAGGCACTGATCGCCGATGGCCGCCTGCGGCGCCTCGACGACCCTGCGGCGGTCGCGATCGCCAAGCGGGACCGCAGTGCCCCGGGCACGCGCCGTGACCCGGAGCTGTTGATCGACCTGATGCTGGACGTCGCAAAGGACGCCGCATGACCGAATTCGCCGACCGACCCGGCACCTGGGCCGTCCGTGCCCTCATCCACCGCCTTGGCCAGGCCGCGGTCGACGCGTGCCTGCTTGCCATCGCGTACTGGCTTGCCTTTGAGCTCCGCTTCGACGGCAGCGTGCCGCACCGCTTCGACTCCCTGTACGGCAAGACCGTCTGGATCGTGGTGGTCGTCAACATGGTCGTGTTCGTCGCGCTGCGCTTCTATACGAAGTGGTGGCGTTTCACGAGCCTGCGCGACCTCCAGACGATCTTCGTGGGCGTGGTGCTCGGCGGGATCGCCGAGATCCTCCTCCTGACCCGCTGGCACCCGGCGCACTCGCCGGCCGTGCCGCACGGGGTGCTGTTCATCAACCTGATCCTGACGCTGCTGCTGGTGGGTGGCGCGCGCTTCGTCGTGCGCAGCGTGATGGAGCGCCCGGCCCGCGGCGAACTGGTGGCCTCGGGCCGCCGGGTCCTGATCTGCGGCGCCGGCGAGGCGGGGAACATCCTCATTCGCGAGATGCAGCGCAACCACACGCTTGGGTACATCCCCATCGGGATCATCGACGACGATCCCCGCAAGCGGGGGCTGCGCGTCAACGGGATCAAGACCCGCGGCACACGGGCCCAACTGCCGCGCATCCTGCGCGAGCACCAGGTCGATGAAGTCATCATCGCGATGCCCAGCGCCCCCGGGTCCGTCCGCCGCGAGATCGTCGAGGCCTGCCGCAAGCACGGCGTCCGCTGCACGACCCTGCCGGGACTGCCGGAACTGATCACCGGCGCGGTCGCCGTGCGGCGCCTGCGCGAAGTTCGCGTGGAGGATGTCCTGGGCCGGGCACCGGTCGAGGTCGACCTGGCCAAGGTCGCCCGTTATCTCAACGGGCGCACCGTCATGGTCACCGGCGCCGGGGGGTCGATCGGCAGTGAACTGTGCCGGCAGGTCACCGCGCTCGGCGTTCGGCGGCTGGTGATGGTGGACCACAGCGAGAACAACCTCTTTGAGATCGAGCTGGAGCTCCGGGACCACGGATCGTCGAATCTTGCGGCGGTCATCGCCGACTGCAAGGACGAGGCGTCGATGGCACAGGCGTTCCGCGACCATCGTCCGCAGATCGTGTTCCACGCGGCCGCCTACAAGCACGTCCCGATGATGGAACACAATCCGCTCCAGGCGGTCGCCAACAACGCGCTGGCGACCAACCTTCTGGCCGACCTCGCCGAGCGCTTTGATGTCGAGCGCTTCTGCCTTATCTCCACCGACAAGGCGGTCGAGCCCAAGACGGTGATGGGCGCGACCAAGGCCTTGGCCGAGCGGGTGATCGAGGCACGCGCGCGGGCCTCGCGGACCCGCTTCGCCGCGGTCCGGTTCGGCAACGTGCTCGGCAGTTCCGGATCGGTGCTGCCGATCTTCCAGCGTCAGATCGCCGCGGGGGGTCCGGTCACGGTCACCCACCCCGAGATGACGCGCTTTTTCATGACGATCCCTGAAGCGGTCCAGCTCGTGTTGGAGGCCACCGGGATTGCCGGCGGCGGCGACATCTTCGTGCTGGACATGGGGGAGCCGGTTCGGATCCTCGACCTCGCGCACCGGATGATCGAGCTGTCCGGGCGCCAGCCGGACCGTGACATCCGCATCGAGATCACCGGAATCCGCCCGGGCGAGCGGCTGCACGAGGAGCTGTTCAACGTCGATGAGCAGGTGCGTCCGACACGGTACGGCAAGGTGATGCGCGCAACCCGCCCGCCCCTCGATCACGAGCAGCTGCGGACGGGCCTCGCCGAGCTCCAACGGCGGGTCGCCGACCGGTCCGAGTCGGGACTGGACGAAGCGCTCTGGTCGACGCTCGGGGTCGGCAGGGGGCAACGCGAACAAGGCGAAGATCTAGGCCTGCACAATCACTCAAGCACGGAGGCTGATTGATGGCGACCAAGCAACTCATCCGCGTCGATGCCCACGCCCTGCCGGACGGTGCGGTGGCGGTGCGGCCCGGCGGCCTGCTCGCCGGCGTGGGTCGCCCGTGCCCCGACCACGGGACCGACTGCTCGTGTGTCGCACGCGCTCATGACGGCCGGCTGCTGTTCTGGTGCCCGTTCGGCGAGCACCACGTGACCGCCCACCGCTAAGCGGGACGACCGGCGGCAGATTGCGCGACTCGGGAGGGCGGGGGCGACCCCGTCCTCCCGCGGGCGGCACGACTTGCTCGCTATGATCGTCACCAATGCCGGTGTTCATCTGCCCCAACTGCGCGCGACGGTCCGCGTCGTCCGAGCGCAACGAGCACGGGCAGCCCCTTGGGTGCTCCAAATGCGGGTTCGGCTTCTTGTTCGAGTTGCTTGAGGACTACTACGCCGGTCCTGCGACGGCGCTGATCGTCTGCGATTCCGAACGGCGGATCATCGCCGCCGGCCATGCTGCGACGCCGGTCACGGGCTTTCGCGAGGGTGACCTGATCGGTCACGAGGTCGTCAGTCGGCTTGGGCTCGCCAACTTCCCGCACGGCGATCCGGCAGCGACCGCGATCGAGTGGGGAGTGCGACAGCTGAACGTCGACTGCACCTTCCGGCCCGCCGGCGTTGGTGAGGACCAGCCCGTCACCGCGGACTTCTTTCCGGCGTATGACGATGACGGCGGGCTGCTAGTCGCCGTGACGCCGCGGCTGGCAGTGGACGAAGAGGGCTAGTGGTTTCCGACAGGGGAGCGTGAGGGTGGAGCGGCGACAGCTCGGTACGACGGATCTGGAACTCTCGGTGGTCGGGCTCGGGACGTGGGTCTTCGGTGGTCGCTGGGGCGGTGCGGAGGACGCCGACTCGGAGGCGGCCTGCCATGCCGCACTCGACGCGGGCGTCAACTGGATCGACACCGCGGACATCTACGGCCAAGGGCGTGCCGAGCAGATCGTCGGCCGGGTGGTCCGCGACCGTCCCGGCGAGGTCATCGTCGCCACCAAGGGCGGCGTCGCGTGGGAGGTCGGCGCGGGCGGCCTGTCGATCTGGCGCGAGGCATCCGGTGACTACCTGCGTCATGCGCTCGATCGCAGCCTGATCGCGCTCGGTCTGGACAGCGTCGATCTGTACCAAGTGCACTGGCCGGTCGCCGGCGTTGATCCGGCCGATACGTTCGGGGCGCTCCTCGAACTTCAGCATGCGGGCAAGATCCGGCATATCGGGGTCTCCAACTACGCGCTCGCCGATCTCGAGGCGACGACGGCCGTCGTACCGATCGCCAGCTACCAGCCCGGCTACCACCTCATGCGTCGTCATGTCGAGGCGGCGGAGCTGCCGTGGTGTGCGGCCCACCGGGTGGGCGTCATCGCCTACGGACCGCTTGCCCATGGCTTGCTGACGGGGAAGATGGACGCCACCACGACATTCGCGGCCAACGACTGGCGAGCGGCGAGCGAGTTCTTCATCGACGACGCGTTCGCCGAGCGGATCGCCGTGGTCCGGGAGCTCGAGAAGCTCGCCGCCGACCGACCCGGAGGGGTCGCCGAGCTCGCCGTGATGTGGGTCCTGCGTCGGCAGGAGGTGACCTCGGCCATCATCGGTGCCCGCGACGCGGCCCAGGCGACCGCCAATGCCGCACTGGCGGGCGCTCCGCTCACGGCCGAGGAAGACGCGGCGATCGACACGCTGCTTGCCGCCCACCCCGCGGTCGAGCGCGAGTACGGCCACGGCGAGCCACCTGCGCGCAGGTGATCGCATCCGTGATCCCGACGGCGCCTGAGAGTGCCGGGATCGCTCCCCCTGTTGGCTGCACGCGGGGCCGCCTACGATCCAGTGCGAGGTGGAGCGAACGGCGAGAGGACAGGCGATGAAGGTGGCCATTGTCGGTGCGACGGGCATGATCGGGCGACGGTTGACGACCGCCCTGCTCGCGGACGGGCACGAGGTGGTGGCGATCTCACGCCGCGGGGTGACCGTCGCCGATGCACCGGGCATCGGCTGGGATCCGCAGGCCGGACCGCTCAGTCGGGACGCGCTCGACGGCGTCGAGGCGGTGGTCAACCTGGCGGGGGCGAGCATCGGGAGTGGCCGCTGGACCGATGCGCGCAAGCAGGAGATCGCCGACAGCCGCATCGTCACCACGCGCAGGCTCGTCGAGGCGATCGGCGCCGACGGCCCTCGCACCCTGATCAACGCCAGCGCGGTCGGGTACTACGGCAACGGCGACCAGCCGGTGGACGAGTCCGCCGCCGCCGCCGACGACTTTCTCGGCACGACGTGCGCCGCGTGGGAGGCTGCCGCGCTGGCCGCCGAGGCCAACGGTGTGCGAGTCGTTGTGCTGCGCAACGGGGTCGTGATCGCGCGGGAGTCGGAACTGCTTCGCCGCCAGCTACCGGCGTTCAAGCTCGGGCTTGGCGGCCCGGTGGGCGGCGGCGACCAGTGGTGGAGCTGGGTCCACATCGATGACGTCACCGGGCTGATCGCGTTCGCGTTGACGCACACTTCATTGCGCGGACCGGTGAACGTCGTGGCGCCGCACGCTGTGCGACAGAAGGACTTCGCCCACGCGCTCGGCCGGGTCATCGGCCGGCCGACGGTCCTTCCGACGCCGGGGTTTGCTCTCAAGCTCGCCATGGGGGAGTCCGCAATCATCGCCTTGGGGGGTCAACATGCGGTGCCCGAGGTCGCATCGGCGGCCGGCTATGCATTCGCGTACCCGTACATCGACGGCGCCCTGCGCGCCGAGCTCGGCCAC
Organism: Thermoleophilia bacterium; assembly: GCA_017882545.1. Lineage (GTDB taxonomy): Bacteria > Actinomycetota > Thermoleophilia > Miltoncostaeales > Miltoncostaeaceae > CAITWD01. Next base: position 14,642 of record JADGPG010000031.1, on the reverse strand, counting down.
CCCTAGTCCGCCCTACCCGGCCTCGCCGAAGGTCTTGGCGAGTTCGACCTCGAGCTTCAGCCAGAGCTGGCGGATGTATTCGGTCGTGACGAAGTACTTGGCGCCGGGGAGCGAGCGCGCGAGCCGAACGTTGTCATCGGTCGGGTCGTGGCGGGCGTCTTCGACCAGGCGCCGATAGTCGCCGAGGCGCTCCGCCTGATCAAAATGCTTGAGCTGAATCTCGTCGAGGAGGTCCTCGATTGCCTGGTAGGGGTCAGCGTCGCGGTCGGTCATGTGGCGCACCTTTGGTACCGAACAACGGGGCCCCGATGCTACCCTAGGACCGCCTCGGGGGATTAGCTCAGCTGGGAGAGCGCCGCCTTTGCAAGGCGGAGGTCGTCGGTTCGATCCCGTCATCCTCCATTCGGGATCGCGCCAGCCACGGCGTCACATGACCGCGGCCGCCGACGAATCGGTCGCGGTCGCGGCTGCTGCGCCACACCGGCCAGGGTGTCGCCGGCGGAATCCCACGGGTCGAATCTGTGGACGACCTGGGAGGGCGTTACGGGCACGTCGGGGCCGCCTGTGCGGCTATCGCTCCGGCTCGGCAGGTGCCCACGCGGGACCGTCGGTCCGCTGGCCGAGATCAGAGAGCCAGCGGACCATCTGCCGGTGCATCGCCTCGGCACCGACCACACGCTCGGCGGGAACGTGCCACTCGCCCGGGACGAGTACGAACGGGTACGACTGGCTCCCGCCGAGCCCGCCGTGCGATCCGACGAACTCTTCGAAGGCCGGCACCTCGCCGCGCACCGCGTCGAAACGGGCATTGACCATGATGTCGGCGACGACGTCGAACCCGTCGGTGCGCCGGACGTGATCGACGGCGTTGGCGCCGTAGGCGGCCAACGGATCGTCGCCCTCGATTGCGCCGGTGGTGAGATCGCGTGTTCCGGACGCGCCGATGACCACGCTGTGGCCGTCGTCGCGCCGCACCAGCACAAAGCCGATGCCCCGGTGCATGCGCAGGCCCTCGATCAGGCGCGGGTGGCGGTTGGTGATCCGCTCGAGCGTGCAGCGTCCGGGTTCGTCGGTCAGGTAGATCAGCCCCAGGCAGCCCGAGGCCATGACGGTCATGTTGGACGGCCCCACGGGGGTGCCCGTCGACCGCGCCTTCTTGTCCGTGCGGCGCGCACGGGCTGCCTGGGGTCCCAGCACAACCGTCCCGTCGTCTTCGAGGCCGCGGGTCGTCGTGCGGACGGCCGTGCCGAACGCCGTCGGTGACGCGGCGGCCTCGCTGACGGACGCGCTCAGCATGCCCCATCCCTCGTCGTCGTAGAGGGGTGCATCGATGTTGGCGTCGTCGGTCAGGCGCCGTACAAGTTCCTCGAGCGTCTCACCGTGGGCCTGGCGGAAGCACGTGCCGTCGGTCTGGCCGTGGTCGGACAGGATCACGAAGCGGTAGGGGCGTGGGGCGAGCTCGGCTGCGCGCACGATGCGGGCGAACTGCTGGTCGAGTTGCGACAGCGCGCGCAGGGTCTCCGGACGCTCGATCCCGGAGTGGTGAGCGATCTCGTCGTACCCGACGAACGTCGAATACCCGACCGGACGACCCGCGAAGATGTCGGAGATCAGCGCAGCCGCGGCGAGATCGCGCTGGATCACGGTGGTCCACGCCCGCACGAGCGGGTAGAGCCCGCCGCGTGCGACCCGCGGGCGGATGTCCCGTCGCCGCGTCTGGGCCGATGCCCAGACCTCGCGGGTGGCGTCGACGACCGTGAGGATGACGGTCCGCAGCACCGCGAACGGGTTGGCAAAGTACCCGTAGTAATCCTGCCCGATCCGGCCACGGCCCCGTACGGTGATCGTGCTCAGGGTCAGCAGCGTGTGCGGCGCATCACCGGAGAACATGTTGGCGCGGCTCACGCCGTCGTCGGCCAGCAGCCCGAGGCCGTTGGAGATCCGTGTCTGGATGACCGCGGTGTCGCGCGGGTGGTTCGACACCATCGCCACGCCCCGCTCTTTCTCGAACCAGCGGAAGGCGGGCATGTTGTGGTTGTTCCCGTGCAGTAGCCCCGCCTGGCTTGCGCCGGTCTGACTCGACCAGTCGCACTCCCATTCGATCAGCCGGTGGGTGCCCGCGTTGAGCCAGCGGGTGAACTCGGGCACGTGTCCGTTGCGCATGGCACGCTGCATGACCTCGTAGGCCAATCCGTCGATCTCGAGGAACATGACGCCGGGAACGTCAGTCGGGGGCGCCTGATGTTTACGCGCCGCACGCCGCACCACGCCCTGCCAATAGACACCCTCGTCGTCGATGCCGAGCAGCGTCGACATGGCGATGTTGACGAGCGTGACCACGAACGCCAGCGCGACGCCCCACCAGAGCGAGTCGACCTCGAAGCCCCCGCTGATATGGCCGGCCAGCCAAATCATCGCGCCGGAGAGCAGGAGGTTGCCAAGCCCCAGTGTCAGGGCGCTGATCGGCAGCGTCAACCTGCTGAGGGTCGGCCAGATGACCGCGTTGACGATCGCGATAAGTGCCGCGGCAGTGAACGCGCCGAAGCCGGTGATCGTGACGCCGGACAACAGCCACGCACCGATGGCGACGCCAATGGCATCGATGATCAACACGACCACGGCTCGGCGGATGGTGGTCCACCACGATGGGTGTACGGCGCGGAGGCCCGGGGCCGACGCGGCCGCGTCAGTCATCGGGATCCGGCAGGGCCGGCCGGCCCATTACCGTCCTACCAGTGGTCACGGTGGACCACGTCGCCGAAACTGCGCCGGTCCATCTGTGTGAGCGGCTTGAGCGGCTGGTCGGCGGGGTACCCAAGTGCGAGCAGGTATGCCAGGAAGTGGGTGTTCGGGAAGCCAAGCAGCGACTGGGCCAGTTGCTGGTCGCCGACGGCGGCGTGGCCGCTGCCGATACCGAGGTCGGCGGCGGTGACCGCCATCACCATCGACGCCTGCCCGAGGTCGAATTGGTTCAAGCCTGCCTGACGGTCGTCGGTCGGCACCGGCGCCACGATGGCGATGGTCGCCGCCGACCGGGCGATGTGGCCCGCTCCCCGCCACACGTGTGACAGCGCGATCAGGCGCTCACGGTCGGTCACGACCACGAAGTCCCACGGCTGCGTGTTGCGCGCCGACGGTGCGCGACGCCCGGCGTCCAAGATGCGGTCGAGGTCGGCGTCGGGGATCGCCCGGTCGCTGAAATCACGCACATTGCGGCGTGCGCGGACTGCGTCCCATGTCTGCATCAGTTTCTCCTGCGGGTCACCTGGCCCGAGGGCGATCTGTGTGCCGTCGCCATCGGGTCAGTCCTTGAGGCCGAGGGCCGTGATCAGGACCCAGTTGACGATCGAGATGATCACCGCCGCCCAGACGGCCGGCCAGAAGCCGCTGAGCGACACGCCGGAGACCAGCAGGGTCATCAGACCAAGAATGGCGGCGTTGATGACGATCAGCAACAGGCCCAGCGTCAGGATCACGAACGGTAGCGCCAGCAACGTGATGATCGGCTTGACGACCCAGTCGAGGATGCCGAGCACAAGTCCGGCGATGATGAGCGTCGGCCAGATGTGGTGGATCGTGAATCCGCTGACCAGCCTGTCGGCGACCCACAGGGCGACGACATTTGCCGCGAGCAGCAGGATCAGGCGCGTGAACCCGTTCATCTACGATCACTCTAGACGACCGCCCGCGGGATCTCGGACGCCCCGCGCTCGGCCGTGCGGGGCATCGATCGCCACGATTCGGCGGGAATTTGCACGACACACGTCCGAGAAACCCCGCCACGGGGGCTTCCACGGGCCAGAATCAGACGGTATTACGTCCTCGGGCGGTTATCCGCGGTCACGTGGAGTACGCTTATCGACGAACACCCCTTCGGGGGGAATGAATAGCGCGGAACAGTAGTGGCGTCGTAAGGCATGAAATTCGGCCGAGATGTCCAGGGTTTCCTCGCCGAAAAAGGTGGAAAGCAACATGCCGGAAGGCGTCGTGAAGTGGTTCAACGCTGACAAGGGCTTCGGGTTCATTACCCCGGCCGACGGAGGCAAGGACCTGTTCGTGCACTTCTCCGAGATTCAGTCCACGGGCTACCGGACCCTCGAAGAGGGTCAGCGTGTCACGTACGAGGCGGGCGAAAGCCCCAAGGGCCCGCAGGCCCAGCAGGTCCAGCTCATCTAGGACCCTGTCGGGTTCCCCGGGGCGGGGTTGCACCCGCCCCGCGGTCCCGTGATTTTCGGTTCCTGCCGATGCGCGAGGCGGCAGGTGATGTACCGGTACCTCGCGATCCCGGGGGTCGTCACCCGGTGGGAGTGGATCCCGTTGGCGGCCTCAGCCGTGTGAGCGGCAGCTGTCGGCGAAGTCGTTGCTCTTGTGCGCCCCGTCGCAAAACGGCTTGTTGGCCGAGTGCCCGCAACGGCACAGCGCGATGGTGTCCTGCTCGGTGGCGAATGCACCGCCGTCGGGATCGGACAGCGTCACGGCGCCGCTGACCAGCAGCGGCCCATTGTCGAGAGTGCGGATTTCGATGGTGCTCATGGCGCTCCTTCTGTGGTTGGACGTGGGCTCATGGGCGTGGTCGGAGGCCTGCCCGCGGCAGACGATAGCCGTCCGGGCGGATAGTTGCCGGGGCAAGTGTCGCCGCCGACGCCCGCAGGATTGGGACAACCCCCGCAGCTTGCGTACCATCGGGGTATGTCGACCACAGGCAAGGCCCCGTGCAGCTAGTCCCGGGTGAGCAGTTCGGCCGCTACGTGATCGGTGCGGAGCTGGGGCGCGGTGGCCAGGCGGCGGTGTACCGGGCGCGTCAGGTGGCCACCGAGCGCGATGTGGCGCTCAAGGTGTTCGACGAACTCGACGACGCCGACAAGCTTGCACGATTCCGGCGCGAGGCGGTCGCCGCCGCGCGCGTCGATGATCCCCGCATCGTCACCGTCTACGAGTCGGGCGACGTCGACGGGGTGCCGTTCATCGCGATGCGCCTCGTCCCCGGTCCGTCGTTGGCGGAGCTGGTCGCGCGGTTTGGTGCCCTGCCTCCTGCGCGCGCCCTGGCGATCCTCGACGACGTCGCCTCCGCGGTGGACGCGGCACATGGGCACGGGCTCGTGCATCGCGACATCAAACCGGCAAACGTCCTGCTCGACCTCGACGATCGCGCGTACCTGTCGGACTTCGGAGTCGCCCGCATGGACGACCTTCCAGGGCTCACCCGACGCGGCGACTGGCTGGGTACGGTGGAGTACGTCTCGCCGGAGCAGGCCGCCGGGCACTCCGCCACCGCGGCCTCCGACATCTACGCGTTCGGTGTGCTGGCATTCGAGGTGCTCTGCGGGCGCCCGCCGTTCGTGCACCGGCAGGCGAGCGCGGTCCTGGTCGCCCACGTGCGCGACCAGGCGCCGTCGCTGCGGTCGGTCAACCCGCACCTGCCGGCGGGCATCGACGCGGCTGTGGCTCCGGCGCTGGCGAAGGACCCCGCCGAGCGGCCGATCATGGCGCGCGAGGTCGTTGATGCCCTGCGGGTGGTCCTCGCCGGCTGGACGCCGCCCGCCACCGATCAGGCACAGACGGTCGTCGGTGCCGTCGGGTGGGGCGGCGCAATCACCGGGGACGACGCAGCCGCATTGACGCATGTCGGCGCGAGGGACGGGTCGACCCGGGTCGACGGGTCGGCGGACCGGACTCAGGTTGGGCTCGTGGACCTGCCCGGCGAAGTCGAATCGCCGCCGCCGCGATCGAGGCGCCTGAGGACCGCAGTCGTCCTGTCGTGCGCGGCGCTCCTGATCGCCGGCGGGGCGGCCGGCTGGGCCATCGGCAATCGCAACGAGGGCGCCGCGCGGTCGGCCGGTTACCGCAGCGGCTACGGCCACGGGCTCGCGGTGGGCCGGAGCGTCCCGGGGGCCACCCCGGGCCAGTTCCGGGTCGTGCACGTCGACACCGGCGGCAAGGCGCAGTACGTCGGCAAGCCGTTCAAGTCGGGCGACTGCATCAAGGTCAGCGGCGCGGGGTCGGTCTCCAACATCACCGGCTCGATCTTCGGGCCCTGCGGGATCCTGTCCGGGTAGGTCCGCGTTCGGCCGCGTGCGCGGGTATCTCCGCGCTACGCTGCCCGCGTGAGTCGGCCCGACCATTACCTCGTTCTCGGCGTCGCTCCCGATGCGAGCCGCGACGAGGTGCACGACGCGTGGCGGTTTGCGATCCAGGTGTACCACCCGGACCGCTTTACGGATCCGGCGCTCCGCGACCGGGCCGACCAGATGACCCGCCGCGTGAATGCCGCCTGGCAGGTGCTCGGCGATCCCAACGAGCGGGCTCGCTACGACCTGACCCGGCCCGACGGTGCGGTCCCTGCACATGAACCGGTGCGCGAGCTTCCCTGCCCGGCCTGCGCGACGCTCGCGATGATCCCGGACCAGGACGGGGCGCGGGTGTCGGTACGTTGCCCGGCGTGCGCCCAGGAATTCCCGGCGATCGTCGGAGCGCACATGATCGGGCGCCCCCAACTCGAGATGCGGTTCCTGGCCGGTCGCTATCGCCTGCGACTCGCCGACGGCGCCGGCCGCATGTCGGAGGTCACCGTGCGTCGCTTGCCCCCGGAACTGGCGTTGGCGGACGCGGAGACGGTGTCGGTGGTCTTCCGCCCCGAGGGCCGGTCGGTGCGGTACGTGGTCGTCCACGGCGAGCACACCGACATCGGATGGAAGGTGCGATGAGCGGGGCGGTCGTAATCGGGGTTTGCGCACCGCTCGAGCGCGCGCAGTGGGCGGTCTGGGACATGGCGGCCGCCGTGGTTGCCGCAAACTATCTTGAGGCGGTCTGGTCCGACGGCGGGCGGACGCTCGTGATTCCGCCCGACCCCGCCCTCATCGACGAGCCGGCGTCCGTGATCGATCGGGTGGACGGCCTGCTGCTGCTCGGCGGCGCCGATATCGCCGCCGAGCACTACGGCCGGGATCCACACCCCGACAGCGAGCCCCCGCAGCGTGTGCGGGATCGCGTCGAGATCGCCCTGGTGCTGGCCGCCGCCGACCGTGGGCTCCCGGTGCTGGGCATCTGCCGCGGCCTGCAGATCATCAACGTCGCGCTCGGCGGGACGTTGCGCCAACACCTCCCCGATGAGTTGGCCGACGAGACCCACCGTCGCCACCTCGGCCGCTTCGACGGCAACGCGCACGACGTCCGCCTCACACCCGGGTCGCTGGCCGCGCGGGCGACGGGAACTCCGGTCCACCGGGTGGTGTCCCACCATCACCAGGCGGTCGACGTGCTCGGCGAGGGCCTGGTGGCGACAGGATGGTCCGACGATGGCGTCGTCGAAGCCGCCGAGGGCCGCGGCGGCTTCTTGCTGGGGGTCCAGTGGCATCCCGAGGCCGACCCGGACTCGTCCGTGATCGCCAGCCTCGTGGATGCGGCGCGCCGGCGTTACGACGCCGGCGAGAATATTACCCCTGATCAACGCGGGGGCACGCGTTGATCAGGGGACGTGGATTCCGGGGATGACCAGGTCGGCAGTGCACTCCACCCCGTCGTCGTAGGTAAGTATCCCCCCGCGTGCGGGGCCGTTCGTTGGCCCTGTGGCGAAGATCTCACCCCTGCGGCTCGCCGTGCGGCGAACTGGAGCGGTGCTCAGCCGTCGTGGTGACCGCGCCCGGGGGGGCCGCGGCCGGGAGCGTGATCGCGAACGTCGCGCCGCCTCCGGGCGCATCGCCGATGACGACGTCGCCGCCGAGCGTCCGGGCCAGCTGACGGCAGATGGCCAGGCCCAGCCCGGAGCCCGTGCGCCCCTCGGGGTTCGGTTGGGCATGGAACGGGGCGAAGACCCGCTCGCGCTGGTCCGGCGGGACACCGGGTCCCGAATCGGAGACGCTGACACTGATCCCGCCGACGGTCGTCGGATGGGCCTCCAGCAGCACGGTGCCGCCGCTCGGGGTCCAGTGGATGGCGTTGGTGAGCAGGTTGTCGATGATCTGCCGGAAGCGCTCGGGGTCGGTGACGATGATCGGCAGCGCGCCGATATCGGTGGCGAGCGTGATCCCGTGCGCGTCTGCCACCGCGACCTCGGCCGCGTAGGCCTCGTCGAGTACTTCGTGCGTGTTGACCGAGGCGGGGTCGATCCGGAACTGGTTGGCGTCGATTCTCGCCAGGTCGAGCAAATCGCTCACCATCGCCGACAGCCGCGCCGCCTCACTGTCGATCGCGCCCAGCGAACGGTCGACCTCATCGGGCGGGACGATGCCGTCGCGGAGGGCCGCCGCGTGGCCGCGGATGGCCGTCAGCGGCGTGCGCAGGTCATGCGTGACGTTCATCAGGAATTCGCGCGAGCGGTCCTCCCGCTCCCGCAGGCGCGCGACCATGCCATTGAACGCGCTGGCGACGTGGTCGAGCTCCTCCGTGCCGGCCGGCGGAACCGAGGCATCCAGGTCGCCCGCGGCAACGCGGTCGGCGGCGGCCTCCATCGTGCGCAGCGGGCGGGTCAGGCGCGCAGTGATCCAGAATGTCAGTGCGAGCGCCGGGATCAGCCCGAGCAGCGTTGCCAGCAGGAGGTTGGGCACCACGTCGGACCACGGCGTGGCGACGGCCGATGCCGGCTTGGTCAGGATGATCGCCCCGAGCGATTTGCCGTCGACGCGAATCTCCGCCGCCGTTGCGACGGTCGGCGTCGTCGCGCCGGGCACCCGGTAGTCGAGGTGCTGGTAGCCCTGGGCGGCGAGCGTCCGGGCGTCGATCTGGGCCTGCGTGGCGCGCGGCAGATTCTCCAGCGGCTGGGCGGATCCGGGGCACAGCGGCGGGGAGTCGATGTAGAGGTGCGCGCCGGGGCCGACGAATGCCTGCAGATCGGCGGGCGTGTAGTTCCTGCAGTTGCCGGTCAGGGCCTGCTCGAGCGTCGCGGTGCCGATCAGTGCGGCAATGCGCTGGGCTTGGTCGTCGAAGGTCTTCCGGCTTGCGTTGGCGGTCTGCGAACGGATCAGCCCGGATGAGACGATCGCGAACACGACCGCGGCGGCGAGCAAACCGACGACGGCCCCCAACAGCAGCCGGCCCCGAAGGGTCTGGCGCAGCGACAGGGCCGTTCGCGACCTGCGGCCCTCGGCCGGGTCTACCGCGGTGCCACCACCTTGTATCCGGTTCCCCACACGGTCTCGATCTGGCACGCGTCACCGAGTTTGCGTCGAAGCTGACGGATGTGCACGTCAATCGTGCGGGAATCGCCGAGGAATGTGTAGCCCCAGACCCGTTCGAGCAGCTGCTCGCGAGTCAGGACGATGCCGCGGTTCTCGACAAGGAGCACGAGCAGATCGAACTCCTTCGGCGTCAGGGCGACCGATGTGTCGGCCACGGTCACCTCGCGTCCGCCCAGCGCGATCTGGAGGGCCCCGAGGGTGATCACGGTGTCGTCGGGCGCATCACCATTGCCGTGCCCGGTGTCGGATCGGCGCAGTACGGCACGAATCCGGGCGACCAGCTCGCGCGGGTTGAACGGCTTGGTGATGTAGTCGTCGGCTCCGATCTCGAGCCCAACCACCTTGTCGATCGGATCGTCGCGGGCGGTGAGCATGATGATCGGCGTGCGTCCCGCGGACCGCAGCTGACGGGTGATCTCGAACCCGTCGATCCCGGGCAGCATCAGGTCGACGACGACCAGCGACGGATGCTCGTCGCGGGCCACGGCGAGGCCGGTGTCGCCGCGGTCGGCAACCGACACCCGGAACCCCTCGGCCTCGAGATACATCCGCGCGAACGAGGCGATGTTCGCCTCGTCCTCGATGATGAGAATGTGCTCGGTGTCCGTTGCCGCGTCGGTCATGGGGACCCGTGACCTCCTGGCTGTGGTGCTGCCCTGGCGTCTGTAGTCAATCACGACGCCGTGGCTGTGCGTGCCACCGCGGTTCTCGGGATCAGGCCCACGGCGGTCCGGTCGTGGGCCTGGCGGAGTAGGACGGGCACCCGCGGCCACGGTCGCGTGACGACGTGCGTGGACCCGTACCCATACGAGTACGTGCCGCGTCCGGTGAACACGACCCGCCCCGCCCCGACGACTGTCGCTGAGATCGCGCGCCCGCGGACCGCCACCCAGAACGTCCCGGACTTGGACGAGACGCCGAACTGCCGTCCGGCGCCCACGAACAGGAGGACGTCGCGGTGGGGTCCGACGCGCAGCGAGCGGCCGCCGACCCCAACGATCGCGCCCGTGCGGGTGGTCCGGACCTCGATCTGTCCTCCACCACGGATCGCGCCGAATGTCCACACGTTTCCCTGGACCGTGACGGTGCCGTACGCACTGCCTGCCACCGACATCGACCCGGTCGGGACGACGGGCCCCGCGAGAACGACCGCCGTAGCGCCGACCGCGAGTCCGAGCGCAACGCCGGCGGTCGTGCGGTATCTGTGCGCCATACGGAGCCTTCGGTGATCGCGGTGTTGCCGCGGCGCAACACACGCCGTCGGCTCATTCTGAATGACCATCGGCGTGCGCACGAGCGAATCGCGTAATCGAACCGCGTGTGAAATGTATGAAATCTGTGAGCGCGCGGCCCGCGGCCCGTCAGTCGAGCTTGATGCCTTCCTCCACGCTGACCGACGGTGCATCGCCGCCGATCGACACCCCGTCCTGAACGCTCACCTGGGGCGCCTCGGCATCGGCCTCGGGAGAGGGGACGGGCGCTTCGCCTTCGGGGATCGGGCGCGGGCCGGTCCCAAGGTATGCCCAGACAATTTCCCCGCACTGCGGGCACGTCGGCAGGACCGCGCGGTTGTTGATCTGGAACTGGCACGCCACACACCCGACCACGGCCGCCACCCGCTGCCCCGCGTAATAACAGGGCAGACCCAAACGGCGTTCGGCTTCCTGGGCGCCCTGTGCCGGGGTCATGTTGCGCTGGCCACTGACATTCGGCTGGCCCGGGCCGCGCCCGCCGCCTCCGCCGGGACCGCCTCCGCGAAGGCCCCCGGGGCCCATCCTTTGGGGTGGCAAGCTGCTCATCGAACGATCCTCCCAATGGAGCCTGAATGCGGTCTCCGCACGTCGAGGCGTATCGTACGCGCGTACGTCGCTCAGACTAGCGCGCAGCTCCGGCCCGGTGCGCACGAGCGAAGATCGCCACGAGGGAATCGTGCCTGTGCGCGTCGCGCTCGCCCAGCTCAACACGGTCGTCGGTGACATTCCCGGGAACATGCGCCTGATTTTGGACGCGCTCGAGCACGCGCGCGAGGCGGGCGCCGCCCTGACGGTCTTTCCGGAGCTGGTTCTGACCGGGTATCCGCCGGAGGATCTGCTGTTACGGCCGGGGTTCGCCCGCGACGCGGAGCGCGCGCTCAAGAAGATCGCCGGTCAGGTGACCCAAGGGGTTGCGCTCATCGGTTGTGTCGATTGGGACGGTGACTGCTTCAACGCCGCCGCGGTCGTCGCCGGCGGACGCGTACAGCAGGTCTACCGCAAGCGGTTCTTACCGAACTACGGCGTGTTCGACGAGGCGCGTTACTTCCGCGCGGGCGACGGCCCGCTGGTCGTGGACGTCTTCGGCATGCGGGTCGGTGTCGCGATCTGTGAGGATATCTGGTACCCCGACCCGGTCGCCAGCGACCTCACCGCCGCCGGCGTCGATGTCATCGCCTGTCTGTCGGCATCCCCGTGGCACGGCGGCAAGGGCGACTCCCGCGAGCGAATGCTCGCGACGCGGGCGTCCGATTGCAGCGCGGCGCTGGTGTTCTGCAACCAGGTCGGCGGACAGGACGAGCTCGTGTTTGACGGGCGTTCGGCCGTCTTCGACGCGACCGGGAGCGTCGTCGCGCGCGGCGCGCAGTTCACGCCCGACCTTGTGGTCGCCGATATCGACCCGGGCATCTCGGTGCGCCGCCGCCTGCGCGAGCCGCTGATCCGTCGTCTGCCGCAACGCGCGTTCGCCGGTCCCGAGCCGGTGGATGCGGCCATCGTCGCGGTATCGGGCCCCGTCGCGCCGCACCTGGCGGAACCCTTCGGCCCCGAGCAGGAGGTCTGGACCGGTCTGGTGACGGGTATCCACGACTACGTCGGCAAGAACGGGTTTCCGGGTGTCGTGATCGGGCTCTCGGGCGGAATCGATTCGGCGCTGACGGCGGCCCTTGGTGTCGAGGCGCTCGGCGCGGAGGCGGTGACCGGGGTCCGAATGCCGTCCGTCTTCACCAGCCAGATGTCGGGCGACGACGCCCAGGCGTTGGCCGGCAACCTCGGGATCGAGCTGATCGATCTGCCGATCGCGGATATCGTCTCGCAGTTCGAGCAGGCGCTGGCGCCCGGCTTCGCCGGTCGAGCTCGGGACGTGACCGAAGAGAACCTGCAGGCACGCACGCGGGGAACGCTGTTGATGGCGCTCTCGAACAAGACGGGCGCCTTGGTGTTGGCGACCGGCAACAAGAGCGAGATGTCGGTCGGCTACAGCACCCTCTACGGTGACATGGTCGGCGGCTTCGCCCCGCTGCGGGACATCTCCAAGACCTGGGTTTACCGGCTGGCGCGCTGGCGCAACGCGTCGGCCGGGCGCGAGGTGGTGCCGGAATCGACAATCGTGCGGCCGCCCACCGCGGAGCTGCGCCCGGACCAGCTCGATGTCGACAGCCTGCCGCCCTACGAGGAGCTCGACCCGATCATCGAGGGCTACGTCGAGCACGATCTCGATCAGGACCAGCTCACGGCCGCGGGTCACGACCCCGAGGTCGTGCACCGCGTGATCCGCATGATCGAGCGGGCCGAGTACAAGCGCCGTCAGGGGCCGATCGGCATCAAGGTCACGCCCCGCGCCTTCGGCAAGGACCGCCGCATGCCCGTCACCAATCGGTACCTGTAAACCCCTCGCCGCCGCCGAGAAGCGCCATGCCCCGACCCCACCAGCTGTTGACCTACCGGTATGTCCCCGACATCCTGGAGCGGCGCGGCGCGTACCGGGACGCCCATCTGGCTCTCCTCGCGGACCTCCACCGCGCGGGAGTTCTCGTCATGGCTGGCGCTGCCGGCAATCCGGTCGATTCCGGGGTCTTCGTGTTCGTCGGCGACGATCCGCAACCGGTCACGCAGTTCGTCGAGGCCGATCCGTACGTCGCGGCCGGGTTGGTGGTCGGTTACGAGATCGCGCCCTGGACGGTCGTGGTCCCCTGACCCCGCGCCGCTTCCGGCGGCTACGATGTCGACATGGCCCGCACCGCGTTTGTCTTTGACGAGCACATGGGCGACTACGACCTCGGCGACGACCACCCGCTCTCGCCGCTGCGTCGGCAGCTCGCCGTCGAGTTGATCCGTGCCTACGGTCTGCTCGAGCGCGACGACGTCCACGTGGTGACCCCACGGCCGGCGAGCGACGACGAGATCGCGCGCGCCCATGCGCCCGCCTACGTGTCGGCGGTGCGGCGTCTGAGCGCGCAGCCGGTCTTGGCCCAAGGGTGGGACGCCACGCAGTGGGGACTCGCGGCCGGCGGGGACACCCCTGCATTCGCGGGGATGCACGAGGCCGCGGCGTTCCTGTGCGGCGCGTCGATCACTGCGGCGATGGACGTCTGGGAGGGCCGTTCCGACCAGGCATTTTCGGCCGGCGGCGGACTCCATCATGCCCTCGCCAACAGGGCGGCCGGGTTCTGCATCTACAACGATCCCGCCGTGGCGATCCACGCGCTGCTCGACGCCGGGGCGACCCGCGTCGCCTACATCGATATCGACGTCCATCACGGCGACGGCACGCAGTGGATCTTCTACGAGGATCCCCGCGTGCTGACCTGTTCGGTCCATGAGAGCGGCCGCTACCTGTTCCCGGGAACCGGCGGCCTTGCCGAGCGCGGGATGGGTCAGGGGGCCGGGGCAGCCGTCAACATTCCGCTGCCGCCCTACGCGGGCGACGCGCCGTATCTGCGAGCCGTCGAGGAGGTCATCGCGCGTGCGGTGGTTGATTTCGCTCCGGACATCATCGTCACCCAGGATGGCGCGGACCCGCACCACAGCGATCCGCTCGCCCACCTGCAGGTCACGATGCCCACGTTCCCCCGCGTGTATCGCGCGCTCCATCGACTGGCCCGGGATACCTGCGACGGGCGCTGGGTGGCGCTCGGCGGCGGCGGCTACAACACCGACATCGTCCCGAGGGCGTGGGCGATGCTCTTTGCGGAAATGATCGGCGCCGAGCTCGACGACCGACTGCCGCCCGGATGGGTCGCCGCCGCCGAGCAGCGCTGTGGGCACCAGCTGACGGCGACCCTGCTCGGCGAGACCGAGCCGGAGATCTCGGCAGAGGAACGCGCCCGTGCCGATGCGGAGGGGCACCAGGTCGTCGACCAGGCCCTGATGTTGCTCGGCTGACCGCCGGTGCGCCCGGAGCCGTCACCCGACCTCTGGACGGCCGCCGGAACGCCCGTCGGCGCGCATGCGCTGGCGAGCGCCGCCTGCGGCCCGGACGAGTACGCCTATGTGCGCGGGGTGGCCCAGCAGGCGGCGCGGCTGGCGCGGGCCACCGCGCTGTCGCGCGAGGCCCGGGCACTCGTCCTCGCGGCCGCGTGGCTCAGTTGGTCGGGTCCCGGCGCGACAGCGCGGCCGCGCGCGCTCGACGGCCCTCGCGAGCTGCGGCGGGCCGGGCACGACGAGCTGGCGCGGGTGCTCGCCTGGGCCGGCGCGGCGCCGCGGCGCGGCGGCGGCG
>JADGPG010000030.1 GCA_017882545.1 Thermoleophilia bacterium | reverse complement strand
CCCTGCATGAGGAAGTTCTTGAAGCCTTTGAGCACGGGGCCACCTCACGATTGATTGGGGGACTGGCGGCAATCATCGGTGGGGTACCCGACATGCGTCAAGTCGGGCATCGGTCGGCGCTCCACCAGCCGATCGGCGCCACGGCTAGACGCACACCGGGATATCGGGTGCGGCGAGCGTCAGACCGAGATCGAGGTCGTCGACGAGCAGGATCACCTCCACGCGGGTGGGCCCGTCGACCCTGAGCTCCGGCCAGCCATCGTCGCGTGGGTTCCATTCGGCCACGACAAGGGCCGTGCAGTACACGTCGACCGTGCAGCCTCTAAACGCGCGCTTGCCCGCGAGCTCGGCGAGGGCTCGGTCGATCGCCGGCGCCATTCGTCGCGCGCTGTCGCCCGACACCCGTCCGCATGGGAGCCCCGCAGCGGTGAGGACCGCGATCGCATTGGGGTCGTCGGGGTCGTCGTATCGGCGCACCAGCCACACCCGGACGGCCTTCTCGCGCCAGGGCTCGTCGCGCGGTGGGCATGGGCCGGCGAGCGCGGCGTGCGCAGCGTGGTGCCGATCGGTCTCGGTGACCTCGACGTCGCCGTACATGCATCTGCGGAGCCGCAACGTGACCGTGGCGTACCCGTCGCCGCCGTCGGAGGTGCGCGGTGAGCCCGAAGTGAGGACGTGGTGACGGAAGCTGGGCATCATGCGGTGGGTCCCTTCGTACACCCATGTGTACCGCGTCGCGACGCGGCGCACCAGGCCCCGTAACGCCGGATTCACGCCCCTGGCGGATGCCGCTGCCCCAACGGCAACCGGTCGGCTACGCTCGTGGCACGATGCGCCTGACCCTCGTTCGCCACGCGACGTTGTTGATCGATCTTGCAGGGACGCGGATCCTTGTCGATCCCGCATTCGATCCTGCCGGCAGCCAGCCGCCGGTCGACGGCACGCCGACCCCCCGACCGAATCCGCTCGTGGAGCTGCCGGCGACGCCCGAACAGGTCGTCGGCGATGTCGATGCGGTCATCGTGACCCACCTGCACCAGGACCATCTCGACGCTTCGGCAGCGCGGCTCATCGCCGATCTGCCGGTCTACTGTCAGCCGGGCGATGTCGCGCGCCTCGTGCACCTCGGGCTGGCGGCGACGGCCATCGACGGCCCGTGCGTGATCGGTGCCGTCTCGGTCGTCCCCACCTCTGGCCATCACGGCACGGGGGCGCTGGGCGATTCGCTCGGGCCCGTCAGCGGGGTGGTGCTGCGCGCCGCCGACGAGCCGACCGTGTACGTGGCTGGGGATACCGTGCTCTGCGACGATGTCCGTCAGGTCATCGTCGATGAAGGTCCCGACGTCGTGGTCGTCAACGCGGGAGCCGCGCGGTTCATCGTCGGCGATCCGATCACGATGGATGCCGACGACGTCGTTGGCGTTGCCCGCCTCGCCGCGCAGGCGGCGGTCGTCGTCGTCCACATGGAGGCGTTCAACCACTGTCTGCTCGGACGCGAGGATCTCCGCGCCCGCCTCGCCGCCGAGGAATTGGCCGATCGCGTACACGTACTGGACGACGGGACTGCGATCGCTGCCTAGCGTCGACCGGTCCGACGTTGGCCATGCACCGAAGGCCCGGCGAGCCGGTCACGGGCTCGGCCCACGGGGCGCTCAGCTCGCGTCCTTGCGGCCACCGGCCGGCGTGACGACGGACGACGGACGACGCGCCGCCGACGCTTCGTCCACGCCGAACCGCCCGGGTCGGCTCGGCCGACGCCGATTCGCGGGCTTGACGGGCGACCCGCACACGCGCTAGACCCAATCGGTCCCGTCGGTGAACCATCGGATCCCCGTATGCGTGTACGGACTGTGGGCAGTCGAGCGGATACCGTTGCACTCGAAGAGCGGTTCGTGCGCGCGCTCTACGACGAGCACGGGGCCGTGCTGTTGAGGTACGTGACGAGCATCACCCACGATCGGCACGCCGCAGAGGACATCGTTCAAGAGACAGTGCTTCGTGCGTGGCGTCGCGCCGGCCGCCTCGTGCGCGACGGACGACCGCTCAGGCCCTGGCTGATCACGGTGGCCCACAACCTCGCCGTGGATTGGCAGCGCCGGGCCTCGACGGCCCGCGAACAGGCATCCGCACGGGCACTTGACGGCATCGCCGGGGCGGACACGCTTGACCGGGCCCTCGATGCCCAGCAACTGGCCGGCGCGGTGCAGCAACTGAGTGCCGACCACCGCGAGGCAGTCGTGGCGCTGTATTTCCGGGGCCGCTCGGTGGCCGAGGCGGCGAGGGAGCTCGGCGTGCCGCCGGGCACCATCAAGTCGCGGACCTACTACGCGTTGCGCGCGCTCAAGCTCATTCTCGAGGAGCAGGGATGGACCGCACGATGAACTCCGACGCATGCCAGACGACGCGCCTCGAGCTCGGGGCGTACCTGTTCGGCGCACTCGACGCGTCGGATCGTGCGCGCGTGGCCGCACATCTGGACGGCTGCCCGGCCTGCCGGGACGAACTCGCCGGGCTTGCCCCGCTCGCGGGTGTGCTGGCGCGGATTCCCGATGAGGCCCTCGTCGCCGATGCGCCCGCCGAACCCGGCCGAGCCGAGCGGTTGCTCGCGGAGATCGCCCGCATGCGGCGGCGTCGACGGTACGTTGCGGTCGGACTGGCTGCTGCGTGTGTCGCCGTGGCGGGGGGGTTCGTCGGCGCCCGCGACATCGTGTCGCCGGCCGGCGGCCCTTCCGGAATCGTCATCGCGGGCGCGAACGCATCGTCTCACGTGTCGGGGCGTGCAACGCTCATTGCGACCCCCGAAGGGACAAGCGTCGTTGTCGGCGTCACCGGCGTCCGTCCCGGGACCCGCTGCCAGCTGATCGTCATCGGTCGCAACGGCCGCCGCGAAATCGCGGCGACGTGGCAGGCCAACTACGAGGGCATGGCGACCGTGACGGGCGCGAGCGCCCTGACCCCGGGACAGATCCGGGAGCTCGTGGTGGCTGCCCATCCCGGCCAAGCGCTCGTGGTGCTCGCACCGGCCCGTTCAGCGACCCGCGCCGCCGGCGCAGCCTGAGGACGGACCGGCCGGCCGCGAACGCGCGTCGGCAATCCAACACGGTGTGTCGCGGCGATCCGGGACCATGGCGCCGGGTGCCGCGCGGAGCCGCGCCGCACCGTCAGCGGTGCGGACGGAACCTCAACGCCGACCAGACCTCGTCGATGGCGATCTGGCGCACCGGGCGAATTCCGCGCTCGATCAGCAGCGCCGCAAGCGAATCGCGGTTGAGATCGGTTCCGAGTTGGCGTGCTTTCGGGTACGCCACCCACGTCACGGCGTCGCGCTGTGCGGCTGCGACGATCGCGTCGGCTGCCGGCGCTGACAGGTCCGCGGAGGTCGTCACGAACAGGATGGCGGCATCCGCGGCGCCGGGATCGTCCGACAGGTCGCCGGCGGCGACGCCCAAATCGACGCCGGCGGGGCAGTGCAGGACTGCGACCCGGCGACCGGGCGTGATCTGGAGCTTGCCGACGAGCGCCATGCCCCCAATCTACTTCGCGCCTGCCGCGCGCCGCCGCGGAGCCGTCATGGCCGGGCGCGTCTGCCCTGAACGGCGCGCCCCGGGGCACACCCTCAGATCGGTGGCGCGGGGGCGATCGCCGACGTGCCGGCCGGGAAGCGGACTTCAGCAATGGTTCCGTGGTCGGGGGCGTCGCGCAACGTGATCGATGCTCCGTGGCGCTCAGCCAGCGCATGGGCGATCGCGAGGCCCAACCCACTCCCGGGGATACCGGCTGCCGCGGAACCCCGGACAAACCGGCCGAAGACGGCCTGCCGATCAGCCGCGGTCAGACCCGGACCGCGATCACGGATGCGCACGGTCGCCATCCCCTGCGGATCGAGCGCGACTGAGAGATCGATCGGTTCATCCTTCGGGCTGTACTTGTCCGCATTGTCGAGGAGGACCAGCAGGAGCTCACGCAGGCGATTGGCGTCCCCGCGGACCGTTGCGGGGACGACCTCCGTGCGGATGTCACGCGCGGGATCGATGGCCTGGACTTCGACGCTGGCCTCCTGTGCGACCAGGTCGAGGCGGACCGGGTCGCGCGGCGGTGCCGCGGAGCCCGACTCCGCGAGTTCGAGCAGATCCCGAAGCGTGAGTGCCAGCCGATGGGCCTCGTGCGCGACGACCGAAGCCGACGCCTGTGCCTGGTCGACGTCGTCGCGCCCGAGCGCACGGGACAGGATGCGCGCGTGGCCCTCGATGGCCATGACCGGCGTCTTGAGTTCGTGGGACGCATCCGCGATGAACTGCTCCTGTTCCTTCGACGCCGTCTGTGCCCGCGCGAGCAGGCGGTTGAATGCCTGAGCGAGACGTCCGAGCTCGTCGTTGCGGCCCTCAGGCAAGCGCCGGTCCAGCTCGTAGCCGGGAATCCGGTCGGCCTCCTTGCGCATGCGCTCTACCGGGCGCAGGGCGCGCGAGGCCAGCACCGCCCCGGCGATCGCCGCCAGGAGCACGGCGATGAGATCCACGAGGATCAGCGTCCTGCGAACGGTTCCCAATGCGCTTTGCGTCTGTGCCGTACCGTGGAGCGCGATTGCCATCCCGCCGGACGCGATCGGCGCCGACGCCGTCACCGCCCCCGCAGACCCGGCCTGTGCAAGGTAGGCGCGCACCTGCGCCAAGTTGGAACCCGGTGCGCGATACGACTTGCCCTCGACGTTTCCGGACGGGGTGATCAGCCAAATGGCATCGCCAGCCCCGGCGATGCGATCGAGCGCGATCTCGGCCGAGGCGGCCAGCGCGGCGGTGGTCGCCAGCGTCGTCGTGACGCGTCGATCCTGCTCGTTGAGCCGATTCTGGACGATCGCATACGTGATCGTCGAGCTCAGCGCACCCAGGACTGCGAGGGTCACGACGAACAGCAGCGTGAGCCTGATCCGAAAGGTCACTTGCGGATCGTGTAGCCGATGCCGCGGACCGTGCGGATGAGCACATCGCCAGGGGCGTCCAACTTCTTTCGCAGCGCCGAGACAAAGAAGTCGATCACCTTGGTGCGGCCCGGGTAGCTGTACCCCCAGACACCTTCGTAGATCTGCTCGCGCGTGAAGACCCGCCCGGGCGCCGTCATGAGGAACGCGAGCAGGTCGAACTCCCGACCGGACAGCTCGACGCTGCGGTCGTCGACGAGCACCTCGCGCGTTTCGGTGTTGAGGCGAACGTTCCCGGACTCCAGCCAGGTTGCCCCACCCGTGCGGCGGGTGAGCGCACGCATGCGGGCAAGCAGCTCCTCGACGGCAAACGGCTTGGCCATGTAGTCGTCGGCGCCGCTGTCCAAGCCGATGACCCGGTCGCCGACCCGGTCGAGGGCCGTCAGCATGATCACCGGTGCGTCGTAGCCGTCCCGGCGAAGCTGGCGGCAGACGGTCAGCCCGTCGAGGTCCGGCAGCCGCACATCGAGCAAGACCAAATCGGGCGGTTGGGCGCTTACCGCCTCGATCGCCGCGCGCCCCGAGTCCGTGCGCGAGACCGCGTACCCGGCCTCGGTCAGCTCGATGGCGATCAGCGAGCCGATCGCCGGATCGTCCTCGACAATGAGCACGCGCTTGGTGGTCTCCAACATGACTCCAGCATAAGACGCGCCGTCGGCATTCCGCGCACGCGGGGGTTCCGGTGTCGGGATCGGCAGCCGCGTTGCCTGCGCATCCCGATCGCGATGGTGTCGCATGAGAGCTCCGACGGCCCGCTCCGTGATTGGTCCGGCGTGGTCCTGGCGCACGCTACGTGCCGCACGTAAGCGCTTGGCAAGTGATGTTAAGGATCTGTCGAGACGCCGCCGCGGCATCCCGGTCGGGATCCGCGGGCATCGCCGGCACCGGACGCACCTTGACAATTCTTTACGTTTCCGCACCGTGGACCAACGCTCCCCTCCTTCGGCGATCCGGGACCGCTGGCGACGCCGAGCGCCTGGGAGACGGCCTGGTCGGTCCCCACCGCGCTCGGCCGTCGCACCAACGGCCCGACCGCGATGACCCGTGCGTGGAGGAACGTGTGAATCGCTCGAGCAACGACAGCAATATGCTGACCGGCGGATCCGGTGCTCCGGCCGGCGATGCACTGGCGCATGAGCCGAGCCGGCTCGGTCCGCCGCTCGTTGGGCCAGGCGGCCGCCGTGCCGCT
>JADGPG010000029.1 GCA_017882545.1 Thermoleophilia bacterium | reverse complement strand
TGATGGCGTGCGGGGGGTTTGGGGCGGGCCCGGCTGGGCGCCGTGCTGTGCGATCCGAGGTCACGCCCGCGCCGGGTGCCGGGGGGTCGATGCGGGCGGCCGCTGCACGAGGATCCGATGCCCCGGCCTCACTCGGCGCCCACTTTGTCCCTGGAAATCATCGGGTATCTCTCGGCCTCGCTCACGACGGGCGCCCGGAGCGACCTCAAGTAACGGAGCCAGACGCCGATGTTCGTGGTGAACGGCGACGACAGGAAGACGTGTTATGAGCCGCACCACCCGCCGCGCCACCCTCGCCGCTGCCGCAATCGCGCTGACGCTCCCACTCGCGGTCTCCGCCGCCTCCGCCGCGACACCGGCCCGGAACACGGCCTGCACCACAGCGGTGACGCGTCACATGACCCACGGCACGTGGGTCATGCTGCTCCGAGACGTGCGCCACCACTACGCGCCGGGGACGCGAGGGCGGGTGTGGCGTCGGCTGACAGGCCACCCGGCGGCCGCATATCGCCTTCTCAGCAAGTGGTCCCACGGGACCGCATTCCGCACCACATGCCGCACGCACGTGCGGCTCACATCACAGATCTCACCGGGTGCACAGACCGATCCCGGATCCGGGGCGGCCGCCCCGGATGGTGTACCGGGGTCCTGGACCTTGCGATGGTCCGACGAGTTCTCCGGGTCGTCGCTCGACACGTCCAAGTGGTCAAAGGGCTGGTTCGGCAGCGGCGTCACCCAGCCCGTCGACTCCAGCGAGATCGGCGCGTACGACCCAAATCAGGTCGGCCAGAGCGGCGGCTCGCTCAACATTACGGCCATCAAGAGGTCGCAATCCATCAACGGCACGACCTACCCGTATTCAACGGGCATCGTCACCACCGACGGCCTGTTCAGCTTCACCTACGGGACCATCGAGGCGCGGATCAAGCTCGACGGAACGTCCGGCTCGATCAACAACTGGCCCGCCTTCTGGGCCGACGGCATGGGCAACTGGCCGTCCACAGGTGAACTCGATGTGATGGAAGGTCTCGACGGGCGTGCCGCCTACCACTTCCACTCCAATGCGGGCGGTCCGGGGAGCGATGTCTCCGGGAACTACACCGGCTGGCACACCTATACGGCCAATTGGTCCCCAGGCCGCGTCGATTACTACTACGACGGGCACAAGGTCGGGTCGATTTCGACCGGGATCACGTCCAGCCCGATGTATCTGATCCTCGACTACGCGGTCTCCGGCGACTCGACCGGGCCAACGGTGGCCCCGGACACGATGCGGGTCGACTACGTGCGCGTCTGGCAGTAGCCGCACGACGCACCCCTCGATCCGGCCGGCCGTCCTGCCGCACCGGTCGCCACCGAGGCGGGGCTATGCCCACCGACCGATGGCAGCGGATGGTTCGCCGGCCCAGTGCAGCTCCCCGGGCGACGGCCCCGGCGGTTGCTCGTCGACGGGAGTCGCTACCCGCCGACCGTGTAGCGGAAGACGTAGCCGCCGCCACGGTTGTAGACGGTCTTGATGTCCTTGGCGGCCAGCAGATCGTTGATCGTCGCTTGGATGTCGGACTCCGGCATGACGCCCTCCTCGCGATCGTAGTGACGCATGCTCGGCGACACGATCAGATAGACGGTCTTCACCCCCACGGCGGCGAGCGCGGTCCGTACCGTTTGGGCACGGTGTCCCGGGATCTCCATCGCGGCGACGTTCTCCGGGGTGTCGGTGAGGGTCAGCGGGTAGTACGTGTAGAGCGGGTAGCGGGCGGTCAGCTTGTTTGGGAACGATTGGCTGAAGAACAGCACCATCGAGTGTGAGGGGACATGCGTCTCCACCCAGGCGGCGGTCTGGACGTCGGCGCGGGTCATCCAGTTGGTCAGCCCGTACCCGAAGTACGTCACGATCGTCCCCACGACGATCAGGGGCACAAGCACCACAAGGGCCCACGGCCGCTGGCGCAGCTCCGCGAATCCCCATCGTCGACCGCCCGAGAGGGGTGGCGCCGGTGCGCGGGCGGCCCGGTCCTCCCGACGCCGGCTCGGCAAGGCTGCACCGCTCGGCCAGATCGCCTCGACCGCCAGTGCCGACATCCACGGGAGCGAGAACAGGTAGGCGCGCAGGGAGACCTCTCCCCCGTAGCTTTGCACGGGGACGACCAGGTACGGCGCCAGCACGAACGCGCCGAAGATCGCCGGGGTCGCAGGATCGCCGCCGACGCGGCGCAGCATCCGAATCGCCCCGGCGAGCGCCAACAACCAGTAGGCGACGCCAATCAGACGTGACACGTCCGCGACGACGGCAACGCCCGGCAGCGGCACACCCTTCGGGATCTGCGGAGATACCGCGCCGCCCACCGTCACCAGGCCGAATTGCGACACGAAGGGCCACGCAAGCGCGATCCACGCGATCTCACAGGCCGCAAGTATCGCAATCACCGGCCACAGTCGGCGCCACCCACAAAACAGCGCCACCAGGGCGAGGTCGAGGATCATGTTGCCCGGCGAGAGCTGGTGGCTGGTGATCACCGCGATGCCGAGCACCACCAACAGGACCATCCCGACGCGCCGGTCCCGGTCACTGATGGTGACGCGGGCAAGCTGGGGCCGTCCGTCGTTGCGCGTCGCCGCCGGCCGCCGGACGACCCAGTAGACGATCGCCGCCAGCTTCTCCCGGAGGAACTCGCCGAGGCGTCCCGCGCGTCCGCGCGCCGGCCGGTCCCAGCCGCCTGCCGTCCCTATGCGCACGGCGACCCCGAGCATCGCAACGACCATGACGATGCTGACCGCCTGCGGGGCCAGGTAGTCCTGGCCGATCCAACTCCCGGCGATCCACACCAGCGCCACCGCGTAACGGCGGCGCTCATTTGCGATCACCCCGCCGAGGGCAAACAGGACCGCACCCATGAGCGCGAGTTCGAAGAAGACCGGGGCCCAGGCGGCATAGTCGATGGGGTGCAGCCCTGATGCCTTTGCCAGCAGGGCATTCCCAGCAAACAGCCCGGGCCAGTTCTGGTAGATGTCGATGGCACGGTTGGTGGACCCGTGCGCCATGAAGTATTCGATGACCCCGAGGTGCTTGTAGAGCCAGGCGAACTGCGGCTCGTCGTACACGATCGGTGGGGTGCCGAAGATCATCAGGACGAAGGTCACGAGTCCCGACAGGCATGCCACACGCGAGAACGGCGCCCACAGCAGCGACGCGATGATGGCCGCGACGCACAATCCAACCGCCAGGTAGTACGTCGTCGGAAACGCATTGGCCAGTCCGAGACCGCCCGTGTCAGCAAGGTTGGTGCCCGCCAGAGCCACGCCCCAGACCGCTAATCCCACGGCGAGCACAGCCCAGACGATCGCCCGGATCAGCCACTTGGACCGGGCACGCGTCGGATCGTCGTCACCAGCGGTCCGTGCGAACCTGCCGGTACCGTCCTTGTCGCGGGCGTCGCCGAGAGTCGGGAACCTGCCCGCGAAGACATCCAGGGGATCGTCCGGGGCGCCGCCCGAGCCGGTGCGGCGCCGACGGCCGCCCTGTCCGAGTATCGACGACATTATCGGCGCCCCGGATCGCCAACATCGGCCTGACGGCGCCCCCGCAGATAGGTCCATGGACCGGAGGCCATCCCGATGCGCTCGCGCGTGCGGACGGACCGCGGAAGCCGGCCCGCGTCGCCCAGCCCTTCCCCGGCAAGGCTGACGCGGCGGTTGCCCGCCCGCAGATGGCGAACGAGCCGGGGCAGGCGACGTGTCAACGCGTAGGCGGATCGCGGCGAAAGGAGTTGCTTGCAACCGAACGCGGCGAGGCCGGTCCCGTATCCGCCGAGTTGTTCCTCGAGACCCGCAACATCGCGCCGATGGCGGTGCCAGGCGAGGCTGGTCGGTTCGTATGCGATCGCATACCCGGCCGTTAGGGCCCGAAAGAACAGGTCGATGTCCTCGGCGGCACGGCTCGGCGATCCAGGGCCGAGAGCAACGTCGAAACCGCCGAGCACATCCATCGCACTCCGACGCACGGCCATGCTCGCGCCTGCCCCAACCACACCGCAGGAGTACGGGAAGATCGGATCGTCGGCGGGTGGCGCATCGATCGCGTACAGGCGCGCGTCAAGACCAGAACCCCAACTGACGCGCCGTTCGAACATCGCTTGTGCTGCGGTCTCGAGCTCCAGCGGAAGCACCAAACCGGTCACGACGGCGACGTCCGCGCGCCGCCCGAAACCGCGCACCAGCCCCCGCAGCCACCCGGCGTCAACCACCACGTCGTCGTCCGTGAACGCGATGAACTCCGCGGTGGTCTCGGCCAATCCCAGATTCCGTGCCGCAGAGACGCCGCGCCGGGGGGTATCGATATACCTGACGCGCGGATCGCGGCAGTCGTAGACGACCTGGCGCGTCCGGTCGGTCGTGGCGGCATTGTCGACAATCGTGACGTCGAACGCCGGGTAATCGAGCGCGCACAGTGACGCGAGGCACCGCGCCAGGAGATCCGGCCGCTCGCAAGTGCCAACGACCACAGCGACCCGGGGGAAGTCGCCGGGATCGGGTCCGACACTTGGCAGCGGGTCCGCGGCGGCAGACGGTGTGCCGGTCGTCCGGCTCGGCCAGATATCGCGATCGATTGCCGCCGCCAGCCGATCTCCGGTCACCACACCGTCGATCAGCGGGACCTCAATCAGCCCGAGCGGAGCGCCGTTCAGGCGCACCAGGATCCGTGCCGCGAGAAACCGGCAGGCGGGCTCGCCCGGGCGCACGGGTGCGACGAGGCTGTCCGGTACAGCCTCGAGATCGACGACCGCGATCCAGCGTGGGGCGAACACCTGCTCACCCGCTCCCGGGATCGTCGGTGTCGATCTCGTCGCCGGCAGCTATCGGATCCGCGCTCGGCGCCTGGTCATCCGGCGTGAGGAGGGCATCTGTCGTCGCGGGCTCCGCCGCGTCCGTCCCCGACGGCGCCTCATCCCCCGCGCGGGGCGCGTCAGGTAC
>JADGPG010000028.1 GCA_017882545.1 Thermoleophilia bacterium | reverse complement strand
GTGCTCATCGTCGGCGCCGCCGCCGGTGTCGCGACTGCCGCGAGTGCCGCACCTGCGGCCGGCACCGTGCCCGGCGTGTACCGGATGCACTACGACTGGAACAACGGCGGCTATCAGGCCGATCGCGTGGTCCTGAAGCGCGATCACACCGGCTACGACTCGTCCGGGGAATCGGTGTTCTGGGGAGAGACGGGGCAGGAGATCGACCTCACGGTCGGCGACGGATCCGTGTTCGCGTACTTCACCGGGACGCTGACGACGGCCGGCTTCAACAGCCCCCGGCAGCCGGGCACCATGAGGAACGACAATGGCGCCACGGGCATCTGGTACGCGACCAAGAAGAGCTAGTTGTCGATCCCGGTGAAATCGTTCATGCCGGGAAGTCGGACTGGCGACTGAGTGCTTGGCCGGTTGGCCGTCGCTGGGGTAGCTCAGGCCGCGACTTCCGCCCTTCGGACCGCGTCGATCGGGAGCGTGACCGTCGTCGGTTCCGCGACGACGTAGCTGCTGAGCTCCGGCGTGAGCTCGACGACGACCTGCAAGCGCGGCGGCGTGCCGTAGACCTGCACGGCACTTCCCCGAACCTCGTCCAGTCCCCACGGGATGATGACGGTGTCACCGACCTGACGCGTTCTCCTCATTGTCGAGTCCCGCGCACGCGAGACACCGCCTGCGACACGGAAGCGTGCCTCGGCGACGTGTCCACCATCGTCGGGCGGTGGCTCGACGAGTGAAGACCCGAGCGCATAGCCGCCGAGCTCCGGCTCCCGAATGTCTCGTACGGCGCCGTCGCGAGCCGGGCGACGTTGTCGAGGTCGGACAGATCAGCCGGTAAAGGGTCTGCGAGGATGCGGCGGTGCGCGTGCTGCTGAGCGACGGTTCCGGTTTGACCGCTCGACAGGTGGCGACGCAACTGTCGAGCGCCGGGCACACCGTCGAGGTGCTGACCCCGGACGCGCTGGCGTTGACGCGGTTCACTCGTCACGTGCGGCGCGCGCACCGAGTACCGCCCTATGGCGCTCAACCCTTCGCCTGGTTGGATGCAGCGCTCGCGGTATACGAGGCGGGCGGCTTCGACGTGCTGTTCCCAACCCAGGAACAGGTCGCGGTCTTGTCCAGATCGATTGGGCGGCTGCGGTCGTCTGGAGTGGCGACCGCGGTGCCGCCGTTCGACGCGCTGATGAGGGTGCAGGACAAGCTGTCCGCGTTCGCAACCCTGGCCGCGATTGGCATTCCTCAACCCGATGCGGCCGTCGTCGGCACTGCCGGCGAGCTCTCGCGGTGGAACCGTCTCCCGGCGTTCGTCAAGACCCCCATCGGAACCGCCACGAGCGGCGTGCGCTATGTCGAAACGCGAACGGAGCTGGCGACCCTGGCCTCGGCCTGGGAGGCAGCCGGCGTGTTCGCCGATGGCGGTGCGTTGGTCCAGTCGCCCGTCGCGGGTCAGCTGGTCATGGTCCAGTCCGTGTTCTCGGCAGGACAACTCGTTGCCTCCCACACCAACTTGCGCGTGCGGGAAGGAGCCAGTGGCGGCGCGAGCCACAAGGAGAGCATCGACCTACCGGCGGTCCGTGAACACCTCGCGTTGCTCGGCGGTCGGCTCGGCTGGCATGGCGCGTTGTCAGCCGACGCGATCCTCACCGCGGACGGCCCGGTCTACATCGACATCAACCCGCGCCTCGTCGAGCCGGCCAACGCGCGGCAAGCGGGCGTTGATCTGGTCAGCGCCCTGCTCGATGTCGCCCAAGGCAAGGCTCCGGTCGTCCAGCAACCGGGAAAAGCGGGGATCGCCACCCACCAACTCCTTCTGGCCGTTCTCGGTGCCGCTCAACACCGCCGCACCCGGCGCGCCGTGAGCTCCGAACTCGTCTCCGCAGCCCGGCATCGGGGGAGTTACCGCAACAGCGTCGAGGAGTTGACGCCACTTCACCACGACCTTCGTAGCGCCTTCCCCGTGGTCGCGGCGTCGCTCGCCACTCTGACCCGCCCGGCCGCATGGCGATGGTTCTCTTCGGGCGCCGTCGCCAACTATGCGCTCACCCCGGCAGCCTGGCGCGACATCCTCGCGAGCACAGCCCTCTGACCTGATCTCGGCCGACGGTCACCGATACGTAAACGCGTCGGCCGAAGAGGTGGCGCTCGTGCCGCCGGGGGTGGTGACGGTCACATCCACCGTTCCTGATCCGGCGGGTGACGTCGCACGTAGCTCGGTGGCCGAGACCCGTTTGACCTTGGTCGCCGGGTTAGCCCCGAACGCGACGGTCGAACCCGGCACGAACCCGATCCCGGTGATGGTGACCACCGTGGCACCGAGCTGCGGACCCTTCTTCGGGCTGATGGCGGAAACGACGGGGAGCGGGTCGTAGGTGTAGCGGTCGGCGGACGACACCGGGCTGGTACCGCCCGCGGTGGTGACCCGCACATTGACGACGCCGGCAGCGCCGGCGGGGCTGAATGCGGTGATCATGGTGTCGGAAACCACGACGACGTTCGTCGCCTTGCTCGCGCCGAACCTCACCTTTGTCGCGCCGGTAAAGCCGCTGCCCGAAACCGCGACCGATGCGCCCCCGCCAGTCGGGCCCGACGCAGGCGCCACGCCACTCACGGACGGCCCGATGCCGGTCGTGATCGTCACGAATCCGCCGGACCCGTACGGCGATTGGATCCCCGGGTGAAAGACGACACCGGTTCCCGCGGGCTCGACGAAGCTGCTGCCCCCGCCGCCACCACCGCCGCGGGACTTGGGGCACTGACCGTTCGGGTCGATGCCCATGGCGGAGCCGCCACCACCACCGCCATACCAGCCGTAGCCGCCGAAGCCACCGAAGCCGCATTGATCGACCCCGGCGCCCCCGCCGATCCCGAACGTGCCGGCACCACCGCTGCCACCACCCACCGAGCCACCGCCGAAGCCACCGCTCGTCTGGGTCGCGCCGCCGCCGCCGACTCCGCCGGGTGAACCACTCCCGGTGACGCCGCTGCCGTTGGCACCGTCGGGGTCGCCGCCGTAGCCGCCGAAACCGGGTCCGGAGGTGGCGCACGTGCCGTCGAGGTTCTGGCCGGCCTCGTCGGCGGCGCTTCCGCCCCCTCCCGCCACGATGATCCGGTCGGTCAACGCGAACGCCCCCCGACGGACCTCGGACGCGTTGAAGCTGGGAGACCCGTAATAGGCGCTGCCGACATCGATCTGGAGGGTCTCGCCCGGGGTGACGGGAATCGTGGCGATCGTCTCGCCACCCAGCCCGCCGGTGTGAGGGCACCAGTCTTTGCCGTGGTCGGCAAGCACGTCGAAGGTGGCCGCCGTGACCCCGGCAGGGACAATCCAGCTCTGGGGCTGGCGGTCGGTCGTGGCGAAGAAGGTGATCGTCGTCGGAGCCGCCGCGGCGGGACCCGCCATCGCGATCGTCGCGACGAGCGGGACCGCGACGAACGCGGCCGTTGCCCAAGCCACGGTTGCGGTCTTCTGACGCAACCCGAAACGTGATCGCCAGCTCCCCATCAATTACTCCCCGGGCACCATAGGCCGCGCTCACCCGACGACAATGGTCGACTCTCCGCGATTGTTGCCGTCGTGCATCAGGCGGGCGCGGGCCGCGGTGTCGCCGAGCAGCGTGAGGTCGAAGAAATCGATCGACGTCTGGATCGCGGTGCGGTCGTGAGGCGAGGGCGTGTTCTCGTACGCCTCGGGATGGATGCCGATGTGGAACGTCAGCAACCACTTCGGTGACGCGCTGCCGACAAAGGCCTGTTTCGCGACGGCGTAGGGCGCCGCGAGGTCGGTGTCGATGTGGGCGATCAGTACGGGAATGGTGTTCTGGCGGAACGGCTGGGAGAACGGGAGGCGGACACCATCGAAAATGGCGGCCGCGCGGAGTCGTGCGTCGACACAGCACGGGTCGTAGACCAATCCGTAGGTCGTGGCGCCGCCGAGGGACAGTCCCGCCGCCGCGATCCGCGTG
>JADGPG010000027.1 GCA_017882545.1 Thermoleophilia bacterium | reverse complement strand
GCGCCGGTAGCACCCTGGTTGCCCTGTGCTCCGTTGTCGCCGGTGGAGCCGGTGGCTCCGGTTGCGCCGGTCGATCCCGTAGCGCCCTGCGCGCCGGTGTCGCCCGTTGCGCCGGTGACACCCTGGTTGCCCTGTGCGCCGGTGGCTCCGGTGGCGCCGGTCGAGCCCGTAGCGCCCTGTGCGCCGGTGTCGCCCGTTGCGCCGGTAGCGCCGGTGACACCCTGGTTGCCCTGTGCGCCGGTGTCGCCCGTTGCGCCGGTAGCGCCGGTCGAGCCCGTAGCGCCCTGCGCGCCGGTGTCGCCCGTTGCGCCGGCAGCGCCCTGGATGCCCTGGATGCCCTGGAGGCCCTTGGCGCCGATCAACACCACGCCAGCGGGCCACCCGGTATCGGTCTTAGGGCCGTAGAACGTGGTGCTGGAAATGTCGAGGTAGAAGTCCCCGGTGGCGCCGGTTGCATCCGACGGTGCGCCGGCTCCGGAGATCACCGAGTGCCCGTCCACGCCGGCAGCGCCGGTTGAGCCGGTAGCGCCGGTCGCGCCCTGCGCGCCGGTGTCGCCCGTTGCTCCGGTAGCGCCGGTAGCACCCTGGTTGCCCTGTGCTCCGTTGTCGCCGGTGGAGCCGGTGGCTCCGGTTGCGCCGGTCGATCCCGTAGCGCCCTGCGCGCCGGTGTCGCCCGTTGCGCCGGTAGCGCCGGTGACACCCTGGTTGCCCTGTGCGCCGGTGGCTCCGGTGGCGCCGGTCGAGCCCGTAGCGCCCTGTGCGCCGGTAGCTCCCTGGATACCCTGCGCACCGGTATCGCCTTTCGCGCCCGTGGCCCCGGATGCGCCGGTTGCGCCCTGGATGCCCTGAATGCCCTGTGCGCCGGTGGCTCCGGTTGCGCCTTGCGCGCCACGCGCGCCCGCAGGACCGGGCAGCACCGACAGCGTCCATGCCACCTTCGTCTGGCCGCGTGCACACTGCCCCTTTGCGTTAGGGAAATGCACGACCGGATTCGCGCCCTTCGGGATACAGAGCGTGACCGACGGAGGTCCGCTCGCGCCCAAGGCGAGCGCGCTGCCGACGATCATTACGCCGGCGATGGCGCCAGCGATCCCAAAGCGACTTGTGCGGTTCAAGGGTGCCATGCCCAACTCCATTCGGTGCATGCGGCGCTCAATGAGCGGGAACGAGGGCCATTGTTGTCGAGCACCGTGGAGAGAGTGCCCACCCATTGCGATGTCCTGGAGCTGGACGTTCGTATGGGAGCGCGCCAACGGAGGCGCCGCACGGGTGGGGTACACGATGGGGTTACGGCGTCCACCGCGCCGTAGGGCGGGGGCATGCCGAACTGCACGGCACCGCCCGGAACCGAGCGGCTCAACTCGGGTGCGCCGAGGCGCTACGCGCCGAGCAGCGACCTTCCCGTCATGAGTTCCGGCGTCGTCCAGTCCATGAGCTCGCACAGTGTCGGACCAACATCACCCAACGCGCCCTGTCCAAGCGACAGCCCCGGCCGATCGATCCACAACGGAACTGGATTCGTCGTGTGCGCGGTGTTTGGTGAGCCATCCGGTTCAAGCATGAACTCGCTATTGCCGTGGTCGGCGGTCACAACGAGAAGACCGCCCTTTGTCGCGACCTCGACCCGAATCCGCGCCATGCAGTCATCGACCGTTTCAATGCCTTGGACCGCCGCCGAGATCACGCCGGTGTGGCCGACCATGTCGGCGTTGGCAAAGTTGACGACCATCAATTCGTACCCGTCATCAAGCCCGGCGATGACCGCATCGCGGACGCCACTCGCGCTCATGGCCGGTGCCTCGTCGTAGGTTGCGACGTCTTGCGGAGACGGCACGAGCACCCGGTCCTCCCCGTCGAACGGCGCTTCGCGACCGCCGTTGAAAAAGAACGTCACGTGGGCGTACTTCTCCGTTTCGGCGACATGCAACTGCCGGCGACCCGCGTCGCTGACGGATTCGGCGAGGCCTTGGCGCACGTCTTCGTTGTCGAAGAGCACGGGCAAGTCCCATTCTCGGTTGTACCTGGTGAGCGACGTAAAGTGCACGGACGGGTGCCCGGAACCGCGGTCGAACCCGTCGAACCCAGGCTGGGTGAGGGCCTGCGTCAGCTGGCGGGCCCGGTCAGGGCGAAAGTTGAAATAGAGGACCGCGTCCCCATCGCGGACCCGTCCTGTCGCGGCATCACCGACGACCGTCGCGGGGATGAACTCGTCGCCGATGTTCGCGGCATATGAGTTTCGAACCGCGTCGGCACCGCTCGCGGCGTGGCGTTCGGCACGACCCCAGACCATCGCGTCGTAGGCCGTCGACGTGCGCTGCCAGCGCTTGTCGCGGTCCATCGCGAAGTACCGGCCGCACACGGTCGCGACCGGCGCGATCGACTCGATCTGTTCGATCGCCGCCAACCCCGCATCCGGACGCGTATCCCGCCCGTCGGTGAATGCGTGGACGTACATGCGCTCGACGCCCGCATCGCGGGCGATCCCGATCAGCGCGAGCAAGTGCCGCGAGGCGGCGTGGACGCCCCCGTCGCCGACCAAGCCGACAAGGTGCAGCGCATGCTCCCGACCGACCCGCAGCGAGTGCGCGAGGACCGGATTCCGCGCGAGAGCGCCCGAGGTAATCGCCTCGTCGATCCGCACGAGCATCTGCGGCACCCGGCGGCCGGCGCCAAGGTTCAAGTGCCCGACTTCCGAATTTCCCTGCTGGCCGTCCGGCAGACCGACGGGAAGACCCGAGGCAACCAGGCGGCTGGACGAGCCCTCGCGCGCGAGCGCATCAAGTGCCGGTGTCCGCGACAGCGAAACGGCATTGCCGGGGCCCGGTGCCGCGATCCCAAATCCGTCGATGACGACGAGGACCAGCGGACCGCGAACGGCCGTGCTCATCCTGCCGCCTCGACGATCATCGCGAAGCTCTCAGGGTCGAGGCTCGCGCCGCCGACCAGGGCGCCGTCGATGTCGGGTGAGACGAGCAGTTCACGCGCAGTCGCAGGGGTCACGCTCCCGCCGTAGAGGATGCGCAGGCGACTCGCGTCAAGGCGGGCGGCCGCGGCGATGCGGATATCCGCCACCGCTACCTGCGCCATCTCCGGCGTTGCCGTGCGGCCGGTGCCGATCGCCCAGATCGGCTCGTAGGCAATGACGATCCGGTCGACCTCATTCTCGTGGACGACCGCCAAGATGGATTCGAGCTGTGCGGTGAGCACCTCGGTGGTGACCCCGGATTCGCGCTCGGCCAATGACTCGCCGATGCAGATAATCGGCCGTAGCCCGGCATCGAGTGCGACACGGACGCGCGCCGCGACCATTTCGTCAGTCTCGCCCATCGCGCGGCGCTCCGAGTGCCCGAGAATGGTGCCGCGAGCCCCGCAGCTGAACACCATCGACGCCGAGATCTCTCCCGTATAGGGACCGCTCGGCTGGTCACTGATGGTCTGGGCCGCCACCCAGGACGGGTGCCCACGCAATGCGGTCGAGACCGGCTCGAGGGCCGTAAACGGCGGACAGACGACGACGTCAACACCGGGCGGAAACGAGGGCAGCCGGGTGCGAAAGCCCGCACACCACTCGCGCGCCTCGGCGGGGGTCTTGTGCATCTTCCAGTTCCCCGCGATAAGCGGGCGACGTCCGACCATGTCTTCTTACCCCCGACGCTGAAGTGCGGCGACCCCGGGCAGCACGCGTCCTTCCATCATCTCGAGCGCTGCGCCTCCGCCGGTTGACACGTGCGTAAACCTGTCGGCGATCCCGAACTGGGCCACCGCCGCACCGGAATCGCCGCCGCCCACGACCGTCACTCCGGACGCGTCGGCCATCGCGTCCGCCACGGTCCGGGTGCCATCCGCAAACGCCGGCGTCTCGAACGCCCCCATCGGGCCGTTCCAGAAGACGGTACCGGCGTCGGCGATCAGTTCCGCGTACGACGCGGCGGTACGGGGGCCGATATCGACGCCCATCCATCCATCCGGGATTCCGTCGCTTGCAACCACCTGGAGCTCGGCGTCGCCGGCGAACTTGTCCGCCACCAGCACGTCGGACGGCAGCTGGAGCATGCAGTTGAGCCGCACCGCGCTCTCAAGCAGGTCCCGCGCCATCTGCTGTGCGTCGGGCCCCTCGTGCAAGCTTCTTCCGACCGGATCGCCGGTGGCAATGAGAAAGGTAAAGCACATGGCTCCGCCCACGAGCACCCGGTCGCAGCGTTCGAGCAGCGATTGGATCAGGGGCAGCTTGTCGGAGACCTTCGACCCCCCGAGCACGGCAACAAACGGATGCCGCGGGCGCTCAAGCAGGCCACCGATGACCCCGACCTCGCGCGCCATTAGCATCCCGGCATATGCCGGCAAGAGGTGGGCGACCGCCTCGGTCGATGCATGGGCGCGGTGCGCCGCGCCAAACGCGTCGTTGACATAGCCGGTGAATCCGGCGGCAAGCTCGGCGGCGAAGGCCGGGTCGTTGGCCTCCTCCTGCGGATGAAACCGTAGGTTCTCCAGCATCACGATCTCGCCCGGGGCAAGCGACATGACACGTTCGGTGACCGCATCCCCAACGCAGTCGCCGAGCAAGTCCACGGTGGTGCCGAGCAGTTCGGACAGGCGCGCGGCGCAAGGAGCCAGAGAAAACTCCGGATTCACCTGCCCCTTCGGCCGCCCGAGATGACTGCAGACGCCCACGGCGGCGCCGCGGCGCAGCAGTTCGCGCAGCGTCGGGATGCTCGCGGCGATCCGGGCGTCGTCGGTGATGCGGCCGCTGTCCAGCGGAACGTTGAGGTCGCTGCGCACGAGGATGCGCGCGCCGCTGAGGTCCTCCGCGAGATCCGAAAGTGTAACCAGCTCCATGCTAGGGCAGCAGCCGCGTCGCGAGCTGGACCACCCGGCATGAGTATCCCCACTCGTTGTCGTACCAGGACACGACCTTGACCGTGGTGCCGCGCACCATCGTCAGGCCCGAGTCGAACAGCGATGACCGGGAGTCGCCGATCACGTCGCGCGACACGATAGGGGCGTCGGTGTAGCCGAGAATGCCCTTGAGTGGGCCGTCGGCGGCAGCCTTCATCGCGGAGTTGACCTCGTCGACGGTCGTCTCGCGGCCCACCTCTGCGGTCAGGTCGACGATCGACCCGTCCGGCGTCGGGACCCGCAGCGCGAACCCGTCGAGCTTGCCCTTCAGGTGGGGGAGCACCTCGCCGATCGCGCGGGCGGCGCCCGTCGAGGTCGGGATGATCGACAGCGCCGCCGCGCGGGCGCGGCGAAGATCCGAGTGCGGCAGGTCGAGGATCCGCTGATCGTTGGTGTAGGCGTGACAGGTCGTCATGAAGCCCTGCACCAGCCCGAACGACTCGTCGAGCACCTTCGCCACAGGTGCCAGGCAGTTGGTGGTGCACGAGGCGTTCGAGACGACGTGGTGGACAGCCGGGTCGTACTGGTCATCGTTGACACCCAGCACGATCGTGATGTCCGGGCCCTTGGCAGGAGCCGAGATGATCACCTTCTTGGCGCCACCGTCCAGGTGCTTGGCGGCGCTGTCGCGATCGGTGAACAGGCCAGTGCTCTCCACAACGACATCAACACCGAGATCGCCCCAGGGCAGCGCGCCCGGGTCACGCTCCGCGAACACCTTCACACGCCGGCCGTCGACGACAAGCGCGTCCCCGTCGGCGACAACCTCGCCCGGATACTGCCCGAACACCGAGTCGTACTGCAGCAGATACGCCAACGTCGGCGTATCGGTGATGTCGTTGACGGCGACGATCTCCACATCATCGTTGCCAGCGGCGGCTCGAAAGACGTTCCGACCGATCCGGCCGAAGCCGTTAATGCCCACGCGTACGCTCATCTCGCCCCTTCATGACGGCCCTGAACAGTGCGGCGAGACTACCAGACGTCCCTTCGTGGTCCCGCGCGGCGACGGCGACCGCCACGCGGTGGCGCGGGCGACACGGACGGCCCGGAGATCCCGGCCCGACTACGTCGAAGGGGGGCCCGTAGTGGGCCCCCCTTCGAGGAAGCATTCACTCGGCGCGAGCGCCGTGTGACGTGATGATCAGCCCTCGGCAGCCTTCGGCTTCGGGGTGATGAGGGCGGCAACCTTGGCGGAAACGATGCCGAGGATGCACCCGCAGATCAGAGTGACCAGCGAGTCGAACCAGACCCAACCGAACGTGGTCGAGATCAGGCCGCCAGCTGCACCGCCACCCTTCGACGCCGACCAGGCGGCAACGGAGCCCTTGTCTCCACCACCGTTCGGCACCCAGCCGTCAAGGCCGGTTGCGATCCACCACAAGAACACCGCCGCAAAGGCGGGGAAGGTACCGGCGACGTAGTACCAGTCACCAGCGATGAGAATCGCCACGAGGATGAAGGCGAAGATGCCGACCCACAGAGCGATGCCCCAGAAGTCCGGGAAGTCGGCCGTCTTGTACGACAGGTACATCGTGATCAGAGCGGCCACCGAACCGAACACGGAAGCGACAACGATCTTCCCGAAGGCAGCGTTGTCACCACCGGCGCAAAAGAACAGGCCCCACGAGATGAAGGCGGTGGGGAGAATCAGATGAAAGGCATGAGGAATACCGACCGAGCCAGCCTTGTCAGAGCCCGACAGCGTGTACCAGTGGAACGTGAAGTTCAGGGACAACTCCGTCCACAGGAACGAGAGTACGCCGACGACCAAGGCGAGCGGCAGAATTGCTTGAGCTCGTGCACCCATTGAGGTGTGACTCCTTGTGAATAAGCAAAAAAAGGAAGAGATCCGCCCGGAGAACCCACGTGACGCACCGGGCGGATTGCAGCTGGGACTCAGGAGCGTCCCGGATGTGTCATCCGTGACAATATGGAAGCCACGAATTCGTTGCAAGCGTCACTTTCATGCAGCGTTAACTTGTTGCACACCAGATGTTCGTCTCCTGCCCACGAGATCCTTCGGGCGGACCAGGGACTCGGCGGTATGTAACTCCCCTGTAAAGGGACGGAAATGGGGTGTGCGCCGAAGGCGCAGCAGCAGGGCAGCGAGCTAGGCGGGTGCCTCGCCGACGGGCGCCGCTGGGCGGAGCGCATCGCGGTCCGCGGTGAGGCCCAGAATGACGTCGGCGAGCGCCTGAGGGCTGTGGCGCACGACGCCGCCGGCATCGGCGAGCGGGGCCGTCACGACACGGACCCCGAGTGCGTCGAGACGCGCCCGGTCAATCTCCACCGGCACCTGCCCCATCGCCGCGTAGGCCTCGATCGCAGCGGGATCGAACTCACCTTCGTGCAGGACCACGACATCGACGCCGCCCGGAATGGCGTCGAGCAGCCGGGTGACGTGGTCGCCGGCGCAGAAGCCGTCGGTCTCGCCCGGCTGGGTCATCACGTTGCACACGTAGACGCGCAGTCCCTGCGATCCGCGCACCGCCGCCGCAATCTCCGGGACGGCAAGGTGTGCGAGAACGCTGGTGAACAGGCTGCCCGGACCAAGCACGATGACGTCGGCCCGTGCCAAGGCGGCCACCGCAGGCGGATACGCGTCGGGGGCCGGGTCGAACCACACACGCCGGCAGGCCGAAAACCCTGCGGCGATGTTGGTCTCACCGCACACGACGGTTCCGTCGACGCGCTCGGCCCAGAGGCGCACCTGATGAAGTGTCGACGGCATCACCGCGCCCCGGATCTTCAGCACCCGCGAGCATTCCTGGATCGCCAGGTCGAAGTCGCCGGTGACCTCGGTCAGGGCAGCCAAAAAGAGGTTGCCGAACGGGTGCCCCGACAGGTCGCCGTCGGCGAACCGGTGCTGGAACAGGCGCCCCATCAGCGACTCATCGTCGGCCAGCGCCACGAGGCAGTTCCGGATGTCCCCGGGGGGCAGGATGCCGAGCTCGCGACGCAGGCGCCCCGATGACCCGCCGTCGTCGGCAACGGTGACGATTGCGGTGAGATCAACCGGCGCAAGTTTGAGCCCGCGCAGCAGTGAGGACAGTCCGGTGCCGCCGCCGAGGGCGGCGATCGACGGGCGGGTCGCCATCAGTTGGCCCCCGGCGTCACGTCGGCGTCCCCGGGAGCCCGCAGCATCGCGCGGGAGATGTCACGGTGTGAGACGGCAACATCGAACTCGGGGCGGCCACGGTACCGCCGCGCCGCGGTTTCGGCGAGGACCACGCTGCGGTGGCGGCCACCGGTGCAGCCAAACCCAACGACCAGGTGGCTCTTGCCCTCGGCCGCGTACGCGGGCAGCAGGAAGTCCAGCAGCGACTCCAGGCGCGGGAGGAACCCCCGCATCTCCGGCGTCGCGTTCACAAACTCGGCGACGTCGGGGTCGAGCCCGGTCAAGGGCGCGAAGTCCTTCTGGTAGTGCGGATTCGTGATGAAGCGGACATCGAACAGGAGATCGGCGTCCGACGGCGCGCCGTGCTTGAACCCGAATGACACGAACAGCACCTGCATGCGTTGTCGCTCGCCTTCGGCGAACATTGCCTCCGAGACGGTACGACGCAGATCCCAGATGTTGAGACCCGACGTGTCGATGACGATCTCGGCGCGCTCCCGGATACCGGCCAACATGTCGCGCTCACGGCGAATGCCGTCCTGGACCGTCCCCGTGCCGGCAAGCGGATGCCGGCGGCGCGTCTCGCGGAACCGGTTCAACAGGTTCGGATCGTCCGCCTCAAGAAACACGATCCGCGGCGTGACGCCCAGCTGGGTGGCGGTGATGTCGATCTCGACCCCGAGGTCGGTGAAGTATTCGCCGCTCCGGATATCGCACACCACCGCGACCCGGTCCACGTTGCCCTCGTTGACAAACAGGCGCGCCAGGTCGGTCAGCAGGCGTGGCGGCAGATTGTCGACGACATACCAGCCCGCGTCCTCGAAGACGCCCATGGCCTGGCTCTTGCCGGCTCCGCTCATTCCTGTGATCACGGTCAATTCCACTGCCGTACCCCTGCCCTATTGCGGCGTTGCGGCCGCACGGGGAACGTCGTCCGCCTCGGGCGCCCGATGCAGATGTTCCCAGATCTCCCGTGCAACCTTCGGCGGGAGACCCGGAACTCCCTCAAGTTCCTCGCGCGTGGCCCGGGCCACGCGGTCTGGGGTCCCGAAGTGCGTGAGGATGGCCTTGCGGCGCACCGGGCCCACGCCCGGGAGCGCGTCAATCAGGCTCCGGGTCATCCCACGGCCACGGGCATTTCGGTGATGCCGTAGGGCAAACCGGTGTGCCTCGTCGCGGATCTGCGTCAGCAGGCGCAACCCCGCTGATGCCTCGGGCAGCAGCAGCGGCCGGGATATCCCCGGCCTGAAGATCTCCTCGCGCTGTTTGGCCAGGCCGATCACCGCGACCTCGGGCGCCACGGCCTCGGCCATCCCCGCCAACGCCGCCGAGAGCTGCCCCTTACCCCCGTCGATCACGACGAGGCTGGGCTGCGCGCCGAACGAGAGGTCGTTGTCCGGCTCCTGCAGCCGCGCAAAGCGCCGCCGCAGTGCCTCCTGCATCCGCGCGAAGTCGTTCTGCCCACCATCGAACCGCATCGTAAAGTGACGGTAGTGCGACCTGCTCGGCGCACCCGCCTCGAAGACCACCATCGACGCGACAGCATACGAATCCCCCAGGTTGGAGATGTCGTAGCACTCGATGCGGATCGGCGGGGCGGGCAGTCCGAACGCCACCTGGAGCTCCGCGAGCGCCTCGCGGCGACGTTCGCGGTTGCGCTCGTGACGGCGTCGCTCCTGGTCGACGGCAAGCTCGGCGTTGCGCTGCGCCATGACCGCGAGACGTTCGCGGTCACCTCGTCCGGTCCGGACATCCGTTCGCGCTCCACGTCGTTCGGTCAACAGCGCCGACAGCGTCGGCAGTGCACCGATGGCACGAGGCACGATGACCACGGGTGGGATCGCCATCGCCATCGCGTAGTACTCGATCGCGAACCCCTCGAGCACGGTCGCCGGATCCTCATCCAACACGGCTTCGAGGAAGAACGAGTGCCGGTCGCTGAGCACGCCGTCCCGGACCTGCATGACCTGAACGTTGGCGACATCGCCGGTGATCGCGACCCCGAGGACGTCGAGGGTTCCGAGCTGGTCGGTTGCCGCGACCTGGCGCTCCATCAGGTGCCGCACCGCCCCCAAGCGGTCCCGGAATACCGCCGCCTGCTCGTACTGCTGGGCACCGGCGGCGCCGCGCATCTGGGTCTCTAGTTCGTCTTCGAGACCACGGTACCGACCTGACAGGAACGCAATCGTCTGGTCGATGAGCGCGCGATAGTCCTCCCGCGAGATGTAGCCGACGCACGGCGCCAGACACCTCTTGATATGGAAATCCAGACACGGGACCCCCGACGGCCGACCCGGCTCAGGGCCCTCGCAGGGCCGGCTCGGAAAGATCCGACCGATCAAGGACAGCGTCTCGCGAACCTTGGAGGCGCTGCTGAACGGACCGAAATACAGGCGCTCGCGCTTGTGCTGCTCCCGCGTGAAGTAGACGCGCGGATACTCCTCGTCGAGACTGATCGCGATGTAGGGATAACTCTTGTCGTCACGCAACTTGACGTTGAACGGCGGGCGGTGACGCTTGACGAGGTTTGCCTCGAAGATCAGAGCCTCGGCCTCGGTGGCGGTCACAATCGTCTCAAGACGGGCGATCCGCCCGACCATGTCGTCAATCTTCGGATGCTGACCGGCACGCGCGGTCATCGGATCCGGCGCGGCGGCATCGTCGGGTGCCCTGAGCGGCGCCTGGAAGTAGCTGAGCACGCGCCGCCGAAGTGACTTGGCCTTGCCGACGTAGAGCACCCGATCGTCGGCATCGCGATACACGTAGACGCCGGGCGCGTCGGGCACCGCGCCGAGTTGCTCGCGCAGAAGGGTGATCTCAGCCATGTTCCAACCTAGGGTAGTCCACGTCCGGCCGTACGAGCTCAGGCGTCGGTCGCGGGCTGTCGGGCGGATACCGTGGCCACGACACTTGCACCCGCCGCGCCACGGGTCATCGAGACAAGCGCACCCAGAACCGCGATCACCGCGCCAACCGCCATTGCCACGCGATAGCCGTCGAGGTAGGCCTGCGCCGACGCGCCGGACACCGCACCGCCGAGCAGGACCCGGCCGCCTGCGGCACCCAGGTGCGCCGCAGTAATGGCCCCGAGCACCGCGATCGACATTGACTGGCCAAGGCTGCGCATGGTCGTCAGCACGCCCGCGGCGACCCCGAGAGCCGCGCTCGGGGTCGCGTTCATCGCTGCCGAGGTGTTCGGCGAGCTGAACATCGCCATCCCCAGGCCGATGGCGACGAGCGCCGGGACGACGTGCAACAGCGGCATCCCGTCGGGGATCAGCGCCAGCAGCGCAAGCCCGAGGGCGACCAGCAACATGCCGCCGGTACAGAGGAACCGCGACCCGATGCGGTCCGACAGGCGCCCCGCAAACGGGGACAGCGCAACCATGACGGCCGGCTGCACGATCAGAACCGCCCCCGTCTGGATCGGGCTCAGCCCCGCCGAGATCTGCAAGGCGATCGCGGTGAGCGCGATCGACGCGAACATCGCGGTGTAGTTCAGGAGGGCCGCCGCGTTGGCCGCCGCGAAGACGCGATTGCGGCGGAACAGCGAGAGATCAAGGAGCGGATCGGGGACCCGCAATTCCGCGACGACGAAGCCGACAAGCGCTACCGCGGCGATCGCGAACAGCGTCACCACGCGCCCACTCGACCAGCCCCACGGTTCGCCGAAGGTCAGCGCCGTCAGCAGACACCCCAAGCCGACCGTGAGCAGCGCCGCGCCAACGAGGTCGATCGCGATGCGACCGATGCGACGGGCCGGATCGAACAGCGGCCGGGCGACAGCCAGGGTCACGACCGCCACCGGCACGTTCACGAAGAACACCCAGCGCCACCCGAGGCTCGAGACCAGTAGCCCGCCAATCAGCGGGCCGGTCGACAGGCCCAGGTACACGGCCATCACGTTGATCCCAATCGCCCGCCCGCGTTCGCCCGGCGGGAAGACGGTACTCACCAAGGCGGTGGCCGTGCCGGTGAGCATTCCCGCCCCGATGCCCTGGAGCGACCGCGCCACCAGCAGCCACGAGCCGTCGAAACTGGCACCGGTCAGCAGCGAGGTAATGGCGAAGACCGCGACGCCGGTGCGCCACACGCGCAGGCGGCCGAGCTGGTCGGCCGCACGCCCGGACGGAACCAGCATCAGCGTGTACGTCAGCAGATATCCCGCCTGCACCCAGAGCGCCTGCGAGAAACTCAGATGCACCTCGCGGCCCATGTCGGGCAAGGCCACAGACACGGCGCTGAAGTCCAGCGGCGACATGAACGCACCGACGCAGGTGACCCACAGGACCAACCAGCGCCGGTCGATGATCGATTGGCTGGCGGGCCGGCTCATGGGCGTTCGCAGACGATCGTCACCTCGTCATTGTGCAACGAACGCCGACGCCACGCCCATGCGCCGACGCCACACGGCGGCACGAACACATGTTCCGTCCGAGACCACGGCTAGCCTGGAATGCCCGCCCGCAGACCGGAGGTTGACATGCCAATCGATCACTCACCGTCCCGCCATCAGCTCCGCGCCTGCGTCGAAGCACTCGTCGCCGGCGCCCCAGCCGGGATCACGACGCTGCGCGTCCACGACGAGCTCATCCGCCGCGTCGCAGCGACCGACCAACACACCACCGGGTCGATCCCGGTGCTCCGGATCCTCGGCCAGTTGCTCGTCGAAGGCCGGATCGACGAGCGGGACGGCGTCTGGGTCCCGCGGGCCCAGGCGGCGCCGTTGGCACACCCCGAGGGCGCCCGCCGGGCCGCCTAGCGTCGCCGGGCGGCGTCACCTGAAGCGCCGGCTCTCGCGGATGATCCAGATGATCACGACCGCAAGGACCGCGATCAGGGCAAGGACACCGAGCGAGGTGATGATCGGCGCCAGCAGCGGGAACCCGAACAGCACGAGTGCGGCGATGCCGATCCCGCAGGCGATGATGATCTTGCGCTGCCACGACGGGATGACGAACCATGCCAATTCGTTGGCACGAAAATACTGGTAGGCGAAAACGACGATCGCCACCAGAAACAGGACGGTGATGATGCGGTTGAGCGAGAATGCCACCGCGAGGAACGTCCGCTGCGAGACGAACACCAGCCCGGCAAGCGCCAGCATAATCACGAGATTGCGGATTCCGGTGCGGCTCATCGGCCCAATGCTATCGGCGTGCCCGTCGCGGGGCGCGGGTCAGCGGGCACGGAACGCCCCGCAGCGCAGCACGGGCATCGGCGGGTACTTCGGCATTCGCGGATCCTGGTCGTGGGCCCCACACCGTGAATACACGGCACCCCGTGCCGGGACGAGCTGTTGATGTGCGCACCGGTCACAGAGTCCTCGACCCCGGCGCCCAGTCGGCGCCGGAACGGGAGTGGTGGTCAGCCGACCGCCCCAACGATGTCCCGCGCCAGCAGTGCCGCCGCGATCTCGATCAGCGGCAGATCGCCGATCTCGTCTCCGTGGCGGGCGCGTACCGACGCGGTGCGCGACTCCACCTCGCGGTCGCCGACGATCAGCAGGTACGGGACCTTGTGCAGCTCGCCGTCCCGGATCCGGCGCCCCATTGACTCCGCGCGGGAGTCCGTATCGGCCCGCAGGCCCTCGGCTCGCAGCAGATCGCGCACCTCGTCCGCGTACTCCCGGTGGCGGTCGGCGACCGGCACGACGCGGACCTGCTCGGGCGCAAGCCAGAACGGAAAGTCGCCGCCGGTGTCCTCGATCAGGATTCCGAGGAAGCGCTCGATCGAACCCAGGATCGCTCGGTGGATGATGACTGGGCGCTCTTCGGTGTCCGTTTCGGACGTGTAGGTCAACTCGAAGGCCTCGGGCATGGAGAAATCGAGCTGGCACGTGCCCAGCTGCCACGCCCGCCCCATCGAATCGGTGACCTGGAAGTCGATCTTCGGCCCGTAGAACGC
Source organism: Thermoleophilia bacterium (assembly GCA_017882545.1). Lineage (GTDB taxonomy): Bacteria > Actinomycetota > Thermoleophilia > Miltoncostaeales > Miltoncostaeaceae > CAITWD01. The sequence goes on along the minus strand of JADGPG010000027.1, from coordinate 3,609 downwards.
GCCGTCGCCCGGATTGAGCTCGTAGTCGCGGCCCTCGAGCGCCTGGGCGAGCGCCGCCTCGGCGCGGTCCCACATCTCGGCTGTCCCTGCCGCCTTGGCCGGGCGCGTCGAGAGCTTCGTCTTGACCTGATTGAAGCCGAACCGGCCGTAGAACCGGTCGATGAATTCGAGCACGGTCCGGACCTCGTCGTGGACCTGGTCGAGGCGACAGAAGATGTGGGCGTCGTCCTGGGTAAAGGCCCGGACGCGAAAGAGACCGTGCAGCACACCCGACAGTTCATGACGGTGGACGTGCCCGAACTCCGCGAGGCGCAGCGGGAGCTCGCGGTAACTGCGGCGGCGGCTCCGGAACACCAGGCAGGCCCCGGGGCAGTTCATCGGCTTGACGGCGAATCCCTGCTCGTCGACCTGAGTGAAGTACATGTTCTCGTGGTAGTGGTCCCAATGGCCACTGCTCTTCCACAGGTCCTCGCTGAGGATCATCGGGGTCCGGATCTCCTGATATCCGAGCCGGTCGAGCTCCTGGCGTACGGCCCCTTGGATCTCGTTGACGATGATCATGCCCTTGGGCAGGTAGAACGGGAATCCGGGGCCGGCGTCGTCGAAGTGGAACAGCTCCAGATCACGCCCGAGCCGGCGGTGATCGCGCGCCTTGGCGAGTTCGACCCGCTCCAGGTACGCGTCCAGTTCGGTCTGGGTCGGGAACGCGGTCGCATAGAGCCGCGTCAGCATGGGGTTCGTGCTCTCCCCGCGCCAGTAGGCGCCGGCGACCGACAAGAGCTTGAAGGCTCCGATGCCGCCGGTGTCGTGCAGATGTGGCCCCTGGCAGAGGTCGATGAACCCGTCCTGCTGATAGAGCGACACATCGGTCTCGCCGCGGCCGGCCAGGAACTCCACCTGATCGACCTTGTAGCCCTGGTCGCGCGCGGCGAAGAACTCACGGGCGGAATCGATGTCGAGCACGGACCGCTCCAGCGCGGCCCGATTCTTGGCGATCGTGCGCATCGCCGCCTCGATCGCGGGGAAGTCCTCCTCGGACAGGGCCCGCGGCAGCTCGAAGTCGTAGTAGAACCCGTCCTCGATTGGCGGTCCGAAGCCGAACCGAGTCCCCGGGAAAAGCTCCTGGACGGCCTCCGCCAGCACGTGCGCCGCGGTGTGCCGCAGCACATAAAGATAGTCGCCGCCGCTCTTGGACGTGACGATCGCGATGTCGGCGCCATCGGGGAGCGGCCGGGCCAGATCGCGGATCTCGCCGTCGACGTTGACCGCAAGCGCCGCCTTTGCGAGTCCGGGACCGATCGCGGCGGCGGCGGCGTGGCCGTTGGCGCCGTCCTCAAGCTGCAGCGGTGTGCCGTCCGGCAGGGTTACGGTGATCACGGTCGTGGATCGTAGCAACGCGGACTGTGCACCCACGGACAAAAACCCGCGATGATGTGGCCATGGCCGATCTGCATACGCCGCTTTGTGATCTTCTGGGAATCCGGACCCCGATCCTGCTGGCCGGAATGGCAGCCGGCCCCTGCACCCCCGAACTGGTCGCCGCGGTAAGCGGCGCGGGTGGCCTCGGCGTGTTCGGCGCGACGGGCATGAGCACCGATGCGCTTGCCGATGACATTGCCCGCGCACGCGCCCTCGGTGCCCGCGCCATCGGCGTCAACGTGCAGATCGCCCGCGCGAACGCGCCGCGGGCCGAAGCAGCCGCGCTGACGGCGGCGTTGGCCGACGTCCGAACGTCACTTGGACTGCCCGCCTCCCCGGCTGACACCCGGCCCGCGTCGGTGTCGGCCAGCCCGCGGGATCTCGTCGCTGCGGCACTTGCGGCCGGTGCGACGGTCGTGGCGACGGGGCTCGGCGACCCGGCGGAGATCGCCGACCTCGCCGCTGCGGCCGGCGCGCCGGTGCTCGCAATGGTCGCGACGGTCGACGAAGCCCGCCGCGCGGTGGTCTCCGGCGCGGCCGCAATCATCGCCCAGGGCGCAGAGGCGGGCGGACACCGGGCATCATTTGAGGTCCCCGCAGACGGACGCGTCCCCCTCGTGGGCACGATGGCGCTTGTGCCACAGGTCGCCGATGCCGTGGGCGTGCCGGTGATCGCCACCGGAGGCATCATGGACGGCCGCGGCCTGGCGGCCGCGCTGGCGCTCGGCGCCCAGGCCGTGTCGCTGGGCACGCGCTTCTTGCTGGCGACCGAGAGCGCCGCATCGGCCACCTACCGGCGGCGGCTTGCGGGGCTCCCCGAGACGGCGACGGTCGTCACCGATGCCGTCACCGGCCGTCCGGCCCGCTGGGTGCGCAACACCTTGACCGACACGCTCGAGCGCGGGCCCGGCCACATCGGATGGGGGCCGCAACGACGGGCCCTCGACGATATTCGACGTGCCGCCAACGAACGCGACGCCCCTGAGTATCTGCCGATGCTCGCCGGGCAAGGAGCGGGCATGGCGCGGGAGCAGCCGGCCGCCGAGATCGTGGCCGAGATCGCGGCCGAGGCCGCGGCAGTGATCGACCGGCTCAGCCGCTAGCTAGCCGACCTGCAACATCGGCCGGGACGGGCCCGAGGTATCCAGCAACAACTGGGTGCATCGAAAGAGGGCGACGGCGCGTCCGTCGTCGCGGTCCACCTCCGCGTCCCAGACCTGCGTCGTGCGCCCGGCATGGGCGAGTCGCGCGGTGCAGCGGAGGATTCCCTCGGTCGGCGCGCCGACAAAGTTCGTCTTGAGCTCGACCGTCGTAAACCCCGGCGCGTCGTCGGGCAGGGTGAGCCAGCACCCGAACCCGCACGCCGTGTCGGCGAGCGCCACGATGCTGCCGCCGTGCAGGAACCCGTTCGGTGCCATCAGGCGCGACTCCACCCGCATCCGGGCGACCACGGTCGGCAGATCGTCACCGACCACCTCGATGCCGAGAAGACCCACGAGGCCCTCCGCGGCTGCGGCCCGCAGGGTCTCCAACCGCGCGGATCGGTCCGGGGCGGTCACGGGACTTCGCAGACCAGGACGACGCGGTCGCCGCGGATCTCGACGACCAGCGCACCGACCCCGCCGAGGTTCGTGTCGGACCAGCGCAGGACCGCGTGCGCGCCGTGCTGCTGCGGATCCGCCCACAGGCGGCCCCGGTCGTCGGCAAAGTATCTGCGGGCACGGGTCGCGGCCGCGTCGCCGGCGAGGGTACCCTCGCCGGACAGCCACACGGCGTCATCGCGCAGCAGCGCCGCGAGCCCCGCCGGGTCGCGATGTTCGAGGGAGTGCATCAGGGCAACGACCGTCGGTCGTGCCGCGGTGGCACGCTCGGCATCGGTCGGATGTCGGCGATCGATAGACACGTGAGTTCTCCGGGGTCGACGGGGCGGGCGGCGGCCCGATTCAGGCAATCCGGCGGTACGGATGCCCGGCAGCGAGCCGATCGATCTCGAGCGCCACGCCGACCGCGTCCGCCTTGGCGGTGCCCTCGGCGCGGTCGGCAACGTGCCAGGCCTCCCGGGACAGGTACGCCAGACGCGCGGCGGTCTCGGGCAATTCCAAGCTCTGTCGGGCCTGGGAGATCAGCGCGCGCAGGATCTCCTGGGTCTCGTCCTGACTCCAGTTGGCAGGCCGGCGCGGATCTTCCTTG
>JADGPG010000026.1 GCA_017882545.1 Thermoleophilia bacterium | reverse complement strand
GCCCGACGCACGTCCTCTGCCCGCAGGATGGTGGCGCATTCCCGACACCGAGGCGGCATGATGGTCTCAGGCGGGTCAGGGGGTCCGCAGATGTGATGGATCAACGCGGCAGCCATGGCGATCCTCCAGGCCCCCTGGCGAGTGTCCGTCCTCGGCGCGGGTGGCGGGAGCGCATCGAGGCCGGTCTGTATCGGGTCCATCGCGTGGCGTGTCCACGAACGAGTGATCGACGCCCGGGAGGGCGCTGTGGATGCCCGTACGCCCTCAAGGTTCCCGACCGCGCACCGGGCATGACGCGGATGGTCAGCCACCCGGGTCCGGTCGCCGAGGCGCGGCTCGCTCGGCACCGCCTGCTTGCAGCCGGCCGACGCGGTGGGCCCGCCGATCTCGACTTCCGACCAGTGACGACGCTGCGTGAACTGGCGGTCGAGTACCTCAGCGCTCGGGAGCTGGTACTCGCCCCGAACACCCTCGCCAACATTGAAACCGACTACCGGCTCAGGATCGATCCGAGCCTCGGTAACCTCGCGCTCGCCGAAATCACTCGTGAGCGCATCGAGGTGTTCGTGGGCGACCTGGCCAGGTGCGCATCGCGCCGTCGGATGGTCGTTGCAACGATCGCGAGCCTCCGCGCGATCCTTGCCGCAGGCGTGGAATGGGGTCGAATCCCGTCAAATCCTGCGTCACGCCTTCGGCTTCCGGCCGCAGAGCACCATCGGCACCAGGCGGTCGAGCGAGTCCTCGACCGTGATCAGCTTCGACGGCTGATCACCGCATGCGCCACCACGCGCATCGAAACGATGATTCGGGCCGCGGCGGAGTCGGGGCTTCGGCGGGGCGAAGTCATCGGCCTGCGCTGGGAGGACGTCGATCTGCCAGGGCGCAGATTGCATGTCCGCCGAAACGTCACCCAGGTCAGTGCGGCCGGAAAGGTCGAACGAACGACCAAGGGTCGCCGAGCTCGTCGGGTTGCAGTCTCCACATCGTTGGCCGCGCGCCTCGGCGATTGGTACGCGGAATCGGTCATCGAAGTTGGGGCGGCGGCAACGGGCCCGGTATGGCCGGGTCGATGGGGCGGCCCGATGGACGCGGGGTCGCCCGGGCAGGCACTCGCGCGGACGCTGCGCCGCGCCGGGCTCCTCGATGCCAGCGGCCGCGAACTGGTCACCTTTCACGGCCTGCGCCACACGGCAGGCAGCACGATGCTGGCCGCCGGCGTCCCGTTGATCGTGGTGAGTCGCCAACTCGGTCACGCCACCCCGCACGTGACGGCGCAGGTCTACGCGCACCTGCTCTCGGACTCCCAACTGGATGACGCAGTCCGCGTGTTCGACGTCTGATCCGTGACGTGCCCGGTGCGGGAGACGGTGCGGGAGATGGCACGCACTGCCGAGAACGCCGTGCTCATGGGGATTCCGGGCCTGACGTCGGCACGACTGAAAATCGTGGTGTCCCCAGTTCGAGTCTGGGCCTCGCCATCAAGCAAGGCCCCCACAGGCGGGGGCCTTACCCACTCCGGGGGGGCGGCGACCCCTGGGAAACCCCCCCGGGGGGTCGACAACTCGTTCCGGCCGTTCTTAGGTTGCGAGTGCGCGTTCGACATGGCCACCGCGTAGCAGTCACCGTTCCGGCGGGACTTCCTGGCCGGTCCGGCATAACGCCTCTCGCGCTCGCTCGGCACGATGCCGGCCCCACGAGGTTTCCGGTGCAGGTAGGCGTGGTGGGCGGGTCACGCGCCCTCGTGCGGTGTACGGTGAGGTGGCGACGAGAGGAGTGTCACGATGCCGGCCCCGGGCGACGTGCGGCGGCGGATCCTGGTCATCGCCAATGAGACCGCCGCAAGCGCAGAAGTCGCAGCGGAGGTGCGGTGGCGAGCGCAGGGCAGGACTGCCGAGATCCTCGTGGTGGCCCCGTTGACCGCGCCGCTGACCGGCGACCGGGCCTCGACCTTGAAGCCCGAGGAGAGACTCGCGGAAGCCAAGGTCCGGCTTGGGGCGGCCCTCTCAGCACTCGCGGGGGCCGGTTTGAACGCCCGGGGCGAGCTGGGCGACGGCGACCCCATGCGGGCTCTCGACCAGGTGGTATGGCAATTCCGCCCTGATGAGCTGATCATCGCGACGCACCCACCGGATCGCTCGCAGTGGCTGAATCGGAACCTGGTGCAACGTGCGCGGGAGCGTTTTCAGCTGCCGACGACACACGTGGTCGCCGACTTGGACCGCGAGCGATGGGAGAGCGAGGGCGGTGCGGTGCCACCCCCGCGCATCTCGAACGATCCCACGCCGGAGGCGTGACGGCTCGACGGACCGCGACATCGGACCTCGGACCGAACGGCACACGACGGTTCGATCCGACCGTCGGCCGCGTCGTGAGGAGCGTTGTCGCCAGCAGACGCTCGACCAACCTGATCCAGCCCGAAGCGCGGACCCCGACCAGGACGCAGTCGCACCAGTGCGAGTACCGTGAGAGGGGCCGAGCTACGTCTGCCCGGCCCGGCGCCGCGACCTGCGGCGCCCCGGGGTCCGCCGTCGGAGGTCCGTTTGAACGCCAGCAAGCACATAGCGCTCATCGCACATGACAACCGCAAGCTCGACATGCTCGACTGGGTGCGCTTCAACCGCGAGACCCTCGAGGGACACGAGCTGTACGCCACCGGGACAACCGGTGGACTCATCGAGGATGAGCTTGGGCTCCCGGTCACCCGCTTCCTGAGCGGGCCCCTCGGGGGCGACCAGCAAGTCGGAGCGGGGATCGCCGAGGGGCGATTGGACGTCGTCTTTTTCTTCTGGGATCCGCTCGAACCGCAGGCACATGACGTCGACGTGAAGGCGCTGCTACGCATCGCCGTCGTGCACGATTGCCCGATCGCCTGCAATCGAGCGACCGCCGACTTCCTGCTCTCGAGCCCGCTCATGCGGGGGCAGTACGATCAGCTCGACGCCCCGGTGTCGATCACCGCCTAAGCGGAGGCCTGTCGGCCGCGCCGGTTCGCGCCACCACGACCCGCCCGAATCGCGTGGCGGTGATTCAGCGATACAGTGCAAGTACACCCTCTTGGGAGAGTCGCCTCACTGGGACTGGACGGCGACGACCGCCCAGTGCAGGGTCGACGCCTCGACTGAGCCAGATCGAGGAGTTCGCCTATGCACGGCGCCACCACGCGTTCCCCGTTCGCGTCCCCAACGGGAGCCGCGGGTCGCTCCTTCGGGATCCTCAGCACGTACCCGCCAACGCCATGCGGCCTTGCGACGTTCACGGCCGCGTTGACCCGAGGGCTCGAGGCGAGCGGCGCGTCGGTTGGCGTCGTGCGACTGGCCGACGGGACGCCGACGACCGATCCACGGGTCCTGACCGAGCTGGAAAACAGTGTGCCGACATCCCTCACCCAGGCGACCTCCTGCCTGAGCGACTGCGACATGGCGATTGTCCAGCACGAATACGGGTTGTATGGCGGCCACGATGGCGACGAGGTCCTCGACATCCTCGGTGGTCTCACGATCCCATCGATCGTGGTCGCCCACACGGTGTTGCTGGACCCGACCGAGCATCAGCGACACGTGCTTGAGGCCGTCGCCGAGGAGGCAAGCGTTGTGGTGGTCATGACGAAAGCGGCACAACACAGGTTGTGCAGCCGCTTCGACGTCGACCCGTCGAAGGTCGTGATGATCCCGCACGGTGCCGCGACACCGACCGCCCGTACACCGCGCGGCGGTGCCGGCGGCCCAATGATGCTGACCTGGGGGCTGATCGGTCGCGGGAAAGGCATCGAGTGGGCGATCGACGCCATGGTCGACCTGCAGGACCTGCGGCCTCGGCCGAGCTACGTAATCGCAGGCCGGACGCACCCGAAGGTGATTGCCTTCGAGGGGGAGATCTACCGGGACATGCTCGTCGCACGAACGCGGGCCAAGAACGTCTCCGCGTCGGTGAGCTTCGACTCCGGATACCGAGACCTGTCGTCCCTGACCCAACTGATCCAGGACGCCTCGGTTGTCGTACTGCCGTACGACTCGCGGGACCAGGTGACCTCCGGTGTGCTCGTCGACGCGATCGCCGCCGGTCGCCCGGTGGTGGCCACGGCGTTTCCCCACGCCGTGGAGCTGCTCTCGACCGGCGCCGGGATCGTCGTGCCCCACGGGGACGCCGCGGCACTGGCGGCGGCCTTGCGCCGCGTGCTCACCGAGCCCGGTCTCGCAGCGGCGATGGCCCGCGAGGCGTCCCGCCTTGCTCCCACACTCGGATGGCAAGCTGTTGCCCGTGAGTACGCCAGCCTCGCCGAGCGGATCCTCAATGCCCCCGAGCCGGTCCCTGCGTGATCGCCCACGAGCCCCGGTTCGATCACCTGGCGCGGATGACCGACGAGCACGGAACCTTCGAACATGCCGACCACACGACCCCCCGCCGGGAGCACGGCTACTGCACCGACGACATGGCTCGCGTCCTCGTGGTGGCAAGCCGTGAGCCGCATCCCGGTCCGCTGGTCAGTGGCCTTGCCGAGACCGCGCTCCGCTTCCTGGCCGATGCTCAAGGCGGACGCGGTGACTTTCGCAACCGGCGCAACAGTGGCGGCGCATGGGAAGATCGTCACGGCGTCGAGGACTGCTGGGGCCGGAGCCTTTGGGGCCTTGGCACGGCCGCTGCGCGAAGCCCCAATGATGCGCTGCGCCAGAACGCCCTCGCCCACTTCGAGCATGGACTCCAGCAGCGCTCGCCGTGGCCGCGGGCGATGGCGTTCGCGGCGCTCGGCGCCAGCGAGGTTCTCGCTGCCCAACCGGGCCACCGTGGGGCACGGGATCTGATGATCGACGCCGTCGGCATCGTCGGCGATCGTCATTCCAACGCCGCCTGGCCATGGCCAGAGCCCCGCCTTACCTACGCCAATGCGGTGCTTCCCGACGCGATGATTGCAGCCGGTGTGGCCCTTGATCGGGCGACCCTGGTCAATGACGGACTCGAGCTGTTGGAGTGGCTTCTGGACACCGAGACGACTCAGGGTCACCTGTCGGTCACAGCGGTGGGCGGACGCGGACCCGGCGACCCACGACCGAACTTCGACCAACAGCCGATCGAGGTCGCGGCGCTGGCCGACGCCTGTGCCCGTGCCGCCCGATACGCGGAGACAGATCGCTGGGCCGACGGAGTCAACGCCGCGGTGGGGTGGTTCCTCGGCGACAACGATGCTGGCGTGGCGATGTGGGATCCCGAAAGCGGAGGCGGCTACGACGGGCTTCGGGCCGACGGTCCCAACCTCAACCAAGGCGCAGAATCGACACTCGCGTTGGTCTCGACGTTGCAACACGGCCGCGGCCGCCTCGAGGTCGAGCGATGAGCCTCGTGCCAAAGCGGCCGATCGTGACACACAGCCCGCTTCGGCTCCTGCCCGACGTGGGGCGCGTCATCGCCATGCTGTTCATCCCGGGCGAGGAGATGCCGGGAGGAGGCTCGCGTGCCTCGTCGGTCATCGATCGTATCCTTGCGATGGATGACAGCGAGGTCAGGACCACCCTCGCCGACGTTAGGCGTCGCTTCGCTCACCGCCACCGCCAACTCGACGCGACGTGGTCACGTCACTTCCACGTCGCGGCCCACCGCGCTGGGCGCGGCTTGGGCGTCAGCGCCGACCGTGCGCTCCTCATCGGCGCCTATTTCACCCGTGAGTGCTCGCTCGAAGCCGCCGCCTTGTTTAACCCGTCGATCGTCGCCCATCCCGATCAAAGTGGTCTGGGATACGGCCAGACGCGGTTCGTGATGAGCCTGCGCGCGGTCGGTGAGGGGCATGTCTCCTCGATCGAGTTCCGCACCGGCATCGTGGACGACGAGGGCGACATCCGCCTCGACGACCCGGGCATGTTCCTCGACTCCGGCCAGCACTCACCCGGCCCGTATCAGCGTCGCCTGTTCGCGTCCAAGCTGGCGGAACGGGGCTGCGACCACGAGGCCGCAGCCCTCGTTCTTGGTCGCCTCGCACCCCAATTTGGGCCTGACGAACTCGAGATCGCCATCGAGTTATTGCATCGCGACCTTCCATTTGGCCCAGCGGCAAGCCACGCCGTCGACTGCATCCGCTGGGTTGCGGCGAATAACTACACGGTCACGTTCGCCTCCGATACGGCCGTCGCGGAGCGCGTGCTGTGGCCGAACGGCCCGGCTGAGCAGCAGGGCATGGAGGACGCGCGATTTGTCCGGTTTGTCGATGACGACGGCGCCGTGACCTACCTCGCCACCTACACGGCATTCGACCGCCCGCACGTTGCTCCGCAGATGCTCTCGACCGCCGACTTCCGCACGTTCGTCGTCTCCCAGCTCTCGGGCCCGGTCGCGGCCAACAAAGGCATGGCGCTGTTCCCGAAGAAGGTCGGTGGGCGATACGTGGCCTTGTCCCGCTGGGACCGCGAACATTCGGCCGTCACGATGTCCGACGACGGCACCGAATGGGCAGAGGCCACCACCCTTGATCCCGCACTGCAACCATGGCAGCTGATCCAGGTCGGTAACTGCGGGTCACCGCTCGAAACCGATGCGGGATGGCTTGTGCTTACCCACGGCGTGGGGCCCATGCGTGAGTACGCGATCGGCGCGATTCTCCTCGACCTCGACGACCCACGCCGGGTGATCGGGGCGCTCACCGATCCGGTCCTGGTCCCGAGCGACGACGAACGCGACGGCTACGTGCCAAACGTCGTGTACTCATGCGGAGCACTCATCACAGGCGAGGTGCTTGTCCTCCCATACGCGTTCGCGGACAGCGCGGTCGGTGCCGCCATCGTTGACCTCCCCGCGCTCCTGGACCGGTTGACTGGCGCCGGAGGATGACCGCACCTCGCGCGCGCACGTCGCTGCG
>JADGPG010000025.1 GCA_017882545.1 Thermoleophilia bacterium | reverse complement strand
CTCAGACCCGAGGCTGCTCTGACCGCCAACGGTGGGGTGGGAACAAGGTGGGAACACCGGCACGAGGTCGGACAGGGCGCCGACGCCAGCGTGATCCCACAAACGTCCTACAAATTGCAAAGAACGGGCAATCGCCCTAGTCCTCAGAGACGCAGTGAATGCGACTCATAATCCCTGGGTCGCAGGTTCGAGCCCTGCCGCGCCCATTCTAGACCCGCATGGCTATGGGAAAACCCCTTGGCTATGCGGGTCGTTCTTGTCAGAGGGGTCCCTGACGCTCGTGCGGTGCGTACCTCGGTGGTACCTCGGAATCTGGCCGGGCCGGACGCCCTGCCGGGTCATCCGCGGCCCCATCTAGGTCGCCGTCACCGACCCGTGAGCACTGGTGAAGACGTAGTTGGGTCTGGTTGCACTGGCGCTCACCTGGTAGACGCCCGCGGTGGGAAGTAGGAGCCCCATCCGGGCCGTGGTGCCCGCAGCGATCACCGTGCGGGCGACGGCACGGCCGGTGCCCTGCTGCCAACGCACCGTTACCCGTGCGCCTGTGACCGTGTTCTGCACCGTGACCATGACCGAGTGCCCGTGGGCCGTCATCGTGAGACCGGTCAGACGCAGCGTCAGATGGCGCGGGTTCACCCGCAGGAGAATGGTGGTAGTGGCGGTGGTGTAGTAGGCCGGGTGGGCGGGCCGGAAGATCACGGTCAACCGGTGCACTCCGGCACTCAGGAACAGCGGGCTTCTGGTCAGGAAGAACCTGCCCGGGGCATTTGCTGCACCATCGATGAGGCTTGCGCCGCGCGCCAAACGAGCGTATCGATCGCGCCTGAGCCTCGGCGGCGCGTGCGCGTGCATTGCCCACGTCCACTGGCCTGGTGGCGATACTCCCGCGTCGATCACGGCGCGGCGCGGCGGGGCCGGTGCTCGCGGACACCTATGTGCAGGCCGCCGAGCACGTCCCCCGCCGGCTGCTCGGGCACCTGGTCATCGTCACCACCGCGATCGTCCCCTGGAACCGCGTGGTACTGGCCAGCGACCGCAACCGCCGCCACTCGAGGACCAAGACCACCGTCGACCAAGGAGTGCGGGAGCGCTCGAATCAGCGACCTGTGTCGAGTGCCGGCGCCTGGAAACGACGTTCGACGACGCCCCGTCCGTCAGACATCCAACGCGGTGAGCGCTCGTTCAACACCCTTCCTTTCCGTGACAGCCCTGACGCCGCGATCGCTGACGGTGGTGGTGTAGATGTGACGGAAGGTTCGTCGCGGCCGGCACGTGCCGACGATGCCACGTCGGGGGGTCGTCCCAGGGCGCCAAAGTGTGAACACGGGATCCCGATCGGACGCGGTCATCGGCCGATCACTCGGTCGCCCGAGGCGACCGGCGGCGCCCCTGACACCGTGACAACGGCGGGCGTCGCATCCAACGCGCACGTGAAGCAGTCGATCTCGACCGGCGCAGTGGGGGTGCCGATCGCCAGTTCGTCATCGCGGACCGGGTTTCGGATGCCGATCGCGGCAACGACGCCTCCGACCACGCAGAGGGCTCCGGAGAACAGAACCGCCCTCCGAAAGCCGTCGGAGAGCTCCGACGCATGAAGATAGGTGGTTCCCGTGATGCCTGCGAGCGTCGGCAGCACCGCGACCGCGATCAGCGCGGCGAGCCGGGCCACGTCGTTGTTGACTGCCGACGCAAGGCCGGCGTGGTCGGCCGGAACAGCGTCAAGGGCGGTTGCGGTCAACGGCGCCACGGTCGCTGCAAGGCCGAGGCCGAAGACGGTGACCGCGGGCAGGACGCCCGACACGTACGAGGATTCAGTGGTCGTTCGGGCCAGCAGCGCCAGACCGGCCCCAACGACGACCGGACCGACGCTCATTTGCAGCCGCGGCCCGATCCTGGTCGCGAGGCGGCCTGACCGGGCAGAGAGCAGGAGCATGATGACCGTCAGCGGAAGCAGCGCCAGGCCGCTCTCCAGCGGCGAGTAGTGGTCGACCACCTGGAGCTCCACCGGCAGCAGAAAGAGCACGCCCCCGAGCGCGCCGTACACGATGAATGTGACGGCGTTCGTCACCGAGAACTGGCGGGAACGGAATACCGAGAACGGAAGCATCGGCGCTTGTGATCGCCGCTCGACGATCACAAACCCGACGGCCGCCAGCGCCCCCAGCCCGAGCGCGAGCACCACGGCGGGATCGGTCCAGCCCCGGGCCGGACCCGCAATCACGCCGTACGTCACACCGCCCAGGGCGCACGTCGCCAGGAGCGCGCCGGCCACGTCGACGCGCGGCGCGGCAGTCGGATCACGCGTTTCGGGGACATGACGCACCGAGACCAGCAACACCGCCGCCCCGATGGGGACGTTGATCAGGAAGATCCATCGCCACGACGCCGCCGCGATCAGGTAGCCACCCAACAGCGGACCGGTCGCCGTGGCGACGCCGCCGAGCCCCGACCACGCCCCGATCGCGCGACCTCGGTCCTCGGGTGCGAAGGACGCCTGCAGAATGGCCAAACTGCCAGGTGTCAGCAACGCCGCGCCAACCCCCTGCAGTACGCGCGTAAGGATCAGCACGTCGATGCTCGGTGCCAGCGCGCAGGCCGCCGACGCGATCGCGAACCAAATCACGCCGATGCAGAACACCCGCCGGCGACCGTAGCGATCCCCGAGCGACCCGCCGACCAGAAGGAGGGCAGCCAACGTCAGCGTGTAGCCCGTGACGACCCACTGCAACGCGGCGAGCGATGCATGAAACTCGCGCCCGATCGTCGGCAGCGCGATGCCGACCACCGTGGCGTCGATGGCCGCCATACCGGACCCGAGCACCGTGGCCGCGATGACCCAGCGACCTGCGGCCGTACCGACACGCATCGTCACCCCCCGTTGGTGTCAGCGATAAGTGGGTCACGTCCTTCGCCGGATCAGCCGACGCACCACGACATTTCGGCGGCAGCGACAGCCTGGGCACATACAAGCAGCAGCAGCAGCCCAATCAAGCCCACACCGCCGCGCACACCGGATGACGACCCCCTGACCGAAAGGTCGCGATGCCCGCCCGTAGGGGACGCCGCAACGGGCGGGCATCTGCGTGCCGCCACTCCCGGAACCGAGGGCCGGAACCCCGGTCAGACGGACGCTGCCGCGCCCACGCGCCTACAGCCTGACCGGGCGGGCGCCTTCGAGGTGGACGGGCGTCGTCACCGAGAGCACGACGACCCCCGCGCTGACAACGGCAAAGGCGGCGATCGCCACCGCAAGCTGTGCCGGATTTCCGGTGAGTCGCTCGTTGAAGAGCCAGACGCTCAAGACGACGCTGACGATCGGATCGACAACGACCACAAGCGGCTGGGAGACGCTCAACGGGCCCACGTGCAGTGCTGACTGCTGCAATACGACGCCGCCCGCGCCGCAGACGATGAGCGCGTACACCTGCCAGTGAAGCATCATGCCAACGACCCCGAATGACGCAAATGCGTCCGTGGTCACCTTGACGAAGACCGCGGTCAGTGCCCAGGTCACTGCGGAGGCCACGGACAGTACCGCCGCCTTCCGCGTCGGTGACCCCCCGCGCGCGAGCGCGATCAGGCCGACGACCGCCGCCGCGCACGCCCCGACGACCAGGATCCATTGGCGCGCCGTCGCGGTCGCGGCCCCGCCATGCGGATCCGCCGCGACGAGAAATACCGTGAGGGCGATGGACACGGCGACAGCGGCCCCCCACGCCAGCGGGGGCACCTGTTGCCGAATCCAGAGTTTGCGGAGGATCAGCGCGCTGACCAGTTCCGTGACGAGCAGCGGCTGCACGACCGACAAGGGTCCGTAGTGCAGCGCGATCGCGTAGAACAGAAACCCCACGGCCGCGGCCACGAGCCCGATCAGCCAAAGCGGATCCCGGGCGAGATACGTCGCGATACGCCAACCGGTGTGGCGGTCTTGGGCCCCAAGGCTCGCCGCGTGCTGCGCCATGATGTTGACCGCGTTGAAGAATGCGGCGATCACGGCGAATGCCACCGCAATCGTCATGCGGGCCCCGCCCGATGACCGGGTCGCGAATGCGGCCGCCCGATGGCGCGGCCGTTACTCGCGGCCTTCGCCTTCCGCCTCCATCATCGCGAGTCGCGTGTAGTAGTCGGACATCTCCCGGAGATGGGCGAGTGCGATCTTTCCCGTCAGAATCGGGTCGTCCCCGGTCACGTTCGTCTCCGGATCGCGTGCACCGTGTTCCAGCTCCACGTTGAGGCCCATCCGAAACTGCTCGACGTCGAACGGGACCGCGTCCCAGTCGATGCCGATTGTTCGGCCGATCTCCACGGCCTCCTCCGTCGAAAACGTCGTGCGGTCGCTCACGTCATCCCCCTGTCCGCGGCGGCGACACGAGCCCGCCCCGCTCCCCAATCATCCCACGCGCGGGCCCGCCGGGAGGCCGTCGGCGGATGCCGCAATATCGGACCGGGGCTGACGCCGGGCTGATTGAGTGGACACCGCATGTTCGAAACCGCCCCCGAAAACGCCACGCCCGGCCGGGTGAACCGGACACTCCGCCAGACATTCCTGTCGCTGCGCCATCGGAACTTCCGGCTCTATTTCACCGGCCAGCTGATCTCCAACACGGGCAATTGGCTGACGACCGTCGCCCTGACTCTGCTGGTGCTCGAGATCACCGGCAGCGGGCTCGCGGTCGGGCTGGTTGCCGCATGCCAGTTCGGTCCGATCCTGATCCTGTCGCCGTGGGCGGGTGCCGTCGCCGACCGGTCCGACAAGCGGCGGTTCCTGATCGCCACCCAGAGCCTGGAGATGGTCGAATCCGTCGGCCTGGCGATCCTCGCCTTCCTGCCCCATCCCCCGCTCGCCGGTCTATACGTCCTCGCGATCGCCGGCGGCATTCTGCTCGCGTTCGACAACCCGATGCGGCGTTCATTCGTGTCAGAGATGGTGGCTCCCGACGCCATCCCGAACGCGGTCGTCCTGTACAGCACCGTGGTCAACATCTCGCGGGTGTTCGGGCCCGCGCTGGCCGGGTTGCTGATCGTCACCCTGGGCTACGGCTGGTGCTTCAGCATCGACGCCGCCAGCTACATCGCCGTCCTGATCTGCCTGTTCATGATGCGTGATCACGAGCTGAACCGACGTCCGCCGCAGCCACGCCACGGCGGCGAGGTCCGCGAGGGACTCCGGTACGTCCGCGCGACCCCGTCCCTGTGGGTGAGCTTCGTGATGCTCGCAGCGATCGGAACCCTCGCCTACAACTTCAACGTCACGCTGCCGCTGTTTGTAACCGACAGCCTCGCGCGCTCGGCCACCGTGTTTACGGTCCTCTACTCGGTGCTGAGCGCCGGGGCCGTCGTCAGCGGCCTCGTGGTCGCGCACCGGGGACTTGTCGAGATGCGACACATCATCGCCGGAGCGATCGCAATGGGCGTGTCGCTGTTGCTGCTGGCGTCGGTGCCGACGGTCGCCCTGGCGATCCCCGTGGTCTTCCTGGTCGGCATGTCGAGCATCCTCTACCTCACGCCGACGACCGCCATCGTCCAAGTCGAGGGCCGGCACGAGATGCACGGCAGGGTCCTCGCGCTGCAGACGGTCCTCGTGGCCGGAACGACCCCCTTCGGTGGCCCCCTCCTGGGATGGCTCGCCGATACCGTAGGTGGGCGGGCTCCGCTGGTTCTTGGTGGCGTCGCCTGCCTCGGCGCGGCTGCCTTTGGGTGGATCGCGCATCGGCGTGCCTGACGGTCGGTGACGGCGCCACGGCACCGTCACCGACCGGACACCACTAGGAGCCGCAGTTCGGCGCGAGTTTCGTGACGTCGGTCTCGAGCGGAACGGTCGCCTGCTTGGCAGCGGCGATGTCCTGACTGAACGACAGCCCCTTGCCGGGGAGCGAGGTCATGGTCGAGGTGAACGTGTTGACGGCGTTGCCGAGGGCCGTCGTATCGATCCCCTTTGCCGACTGGGCTGCGGTCTGCAGCTGCGACCAGGCGCTGGACACATTGCCGGTCGCCGTGGCGAAGTCACTGATCGAGCTCGATGCCGAGAGATTCTTCATTCCCGCGAGGGACGCCTTGAAGTTGGTCACGGCCGAGCAGAGCGCGGCGTTCGTCGTGGCGGACGACGTTGACGAGCCCGTCGTATTGGTCGTCGCGGTCGAGGTCGTGCCACCGGTCGAACTGGAGCTTGAGGAGCTGGAACTGCTTGATCCGCAGGCTGCAGTGCCCAGCAGGGCGGCGACGACAAGCCGGGCTGCCCATGCCAACTGTTGGGTCTTCCGCATTGGTGCACCTTTCATCGGTGGCCTCGGCACCGTCAGTCGCACCGCAAGCTGCCCGGGGAACTGCACCGTGCCGAAACCGCGGCAGAGTCGTGTCTCGCCGATCTTACTGCCGGAGACGGCCATGGCGACCCAGGGGTCGGCTAGATGCCTTCGCCCTCGAGGAACACCCGCTCGCGGCGGGCCGCCACCGCGACGCTGTCGCCGACCTCCAGCCCGAGGTCGGCGACCTCGTCCGCCGTGAGCTGCGCGGTCAGCATGTGGCCGTCGTCTTGAACCAGGTCCGCGCGCACGGCAAAGCCGAGGTGCACCAGCCGCTCGATCGTCGCAGCTCCGTCGGCGCCCGTGGGAACGCGTTCCAGCTTGAGATCGTGCGGGCGGACGAAGGCGTCACCCACGCGATTGACCGTCCCGAAGAACTCCATCACGAACGGGTTGCTCGGGTCGTCGTAGAGCTCGCGCGGTGCCCCGACCTGTCGGATGTGGGCGTGGTCCATGACGGCGATCCGGTCAGCGACCTCCATCGCCTCCTCCTGGTCGTGGGTCACCAGGACCGTCGTCACCTCCGTCTGCTCGTGCAGCTCCCGCAGCCAACGGCGCAGATCCGCGCGCACGCGCGCGTCAAGAGCGCCGAAGGGCTCGTCGAGCAGCAGTACCGCCGGGTCGACCGCCAGCGCCCGGGCAAGGGCCATCCGCTGGCGCTGACCGCCCGACAGCTGCCCGGGAAAGCGCTCGCCGAGACCCCGGAGCTGGACGAGCTCGAGCAACTCGTCGACCCGTGAGTGAATCTCGGCCTTGGGCCGGCGCCGGACCGACAATCCGAAGCCGATGTTGTCGCGGACCGTCATGTGCTTGAACGCGGCATAGTTCTGAAAGACGAATCCGATGCCGCGACGCTGGGGACGGACGCCGGTGACATCGATGCCGTCGATGTGGACCGTGCCGGCGTCGGGGTCCTCAAGGCCGGCAATGATCCGAAGCAGCGTCGATTTCCCGCTTCCGCTCGGTCCGAGGAGCGCGGTCAGCGATCCGCGCGGAATCTCGAGCGAGACGTCGTCGAGGGCGACGTGCTCCTGAAAGCGCTTGGAGATGCACGATAGGCGAACGGTCATCTGATTCCTCGCCGGTTGAGCATGCGCATCGCTGCCACGGTGACGACCGAGATCAGCGCGAGGACGACCGATGCCGAATACGCCCCGACCAGGTCGAACGCCTGGAACCGGTTCTCGACAAAGAGCGTCATGGTCTGGGACTGACCGGCGATGTTGCCGGACACGACGGCCACGGCCCCGAATTCGCCCACCACGCGGGCGGTTGTCAGGACGATCCCGTACACCAGCCCGTAGCGGATGGCCGGGAGTGTGATCCGCCACACGATATGCAGCGGGCTCGCCCCGAGGGTCGCGGCCGCCTCCTGCTGCTCCACCCCGAGCTCGTTGAGCACCGGGACGAGCTCCCTGGTCACGAACGGAAGTGAGACGACGATCGTCGCGAGGATGATCCCCGGCGTGGAGAATACGACCGGCATGCCGTGATGGATCATCCACGGCCCGAACCACCCGGCCTCCCCCCAGACGAGCAGCAGCGCGAGCCCCACGACCACCGGCGACAGAGCCAGCGGGAGGTCGATCAGCGCGCCGAAGACCCTGCGCCCGCGGAAGGTACGGCGGGTCAGCGCGAGTGCGGCGAGGATGCCGAAGATCGTGTTCGCGGGCACGGCGACGAGCGCCGTGATGAGGGTCAGTTTGAGCGCGGCGACCGCCTCGGGAGTGCTGATCGCACTCCAGAACGGGCCGAGGCCGTGCCGGAATGCACTCCAGAAGACGAAGACGAGCGGCGCGACAAGGACGATCGCCAGGTACACCCCGGCGAGCCCGCGCAGCAAGTACTTAGCGCGCATGGCGGGTCACCCGGGATTCGATGAGGCCGAACACGACGAGCAGTACCAGCGACGCCAGCAACAGCACCAGTGATGCGGCGGCGGCGGCGGCCGAGTTGTCGTTCTCGATCTGGCCGAAGATGTACACCGATGCCGTCTCGGTCTTGAACGGAAGGTTCCCCGCGATCAGCACGACGGCACCGAACTCGCCGATCGCCCGGCTGAACGACAGGCCGATCCCCGACAGCACGGCGGGGACCAGGTTCGGCAGGATGACCTTGCGGAACACGGTGAACGGCCCGGCACCGAGCGTCGCGGCGGCGTCCTCCATGTCACGGTCGAGCGCGGCGAGGACGGGCTGCACCGCCCGCACCGAAAACGGCAGGGTCACGAAGATCAGCGCCATCACGATGCCGATCCTGGTGTAGGCAATGTTGACCCCGAACGGCCCGTCGACCCCGTAGAGCGACAGCAGCGTCAATCCCGCGACGATCGTCGGAAGCGCGAACGGGAGGTCGAGTAGGACGTCGACGGCCCACCGGCCGCGGAACGAGTCGCGGACCAGCACCCAGGCGACCACGGTGCCCATCACGGCGTTGATCGCCACTGCGGCGGCGGATACCTCGAAGGTCAGGCGCAGCGCCGCGACGGCCTCCGGCGAGCTGACGGCGGTCCAGAACGCCGACCACCCGCCACCGATTGCGCTCCAGGCCAGAGCGGCCAATGGGATCAGGACAATGAGGCTCAGGTAGGCGACCGCGATCCCGAGGCCGATCGACGCCCCCGCACCGCCCGGGCGAGCGCGCTGACGGCCGCGCGACGGAGGAGGCGCGTCGAGCGCCCGGGTCACCATGGCGCCACCTGCGCGGGTGGTGTCGAGCCGCGCTGAATGAGTCCGATCACGTACATCATCCCCGGCGCCTGTCGCGCCGTTCCGTGGCCGTGGCGGCCGAATCCATGACCCGTGTGTTTTACCAGAAATCCGGACGGATACGGGTATTTCCGCACATCCCTCGTCGAACGCGCAGCACGCCCGCTAGACGACCGGCGATTGACGCGTGCCGATGACCATGCGCGGTGCCTGCTCCCAGGGGGATTTCGAGAGTCCTTCGCACCCATCACGATGTCCGCGATACAAAAAGCAATAAAGGAAATGGTATTTATGTAGTTATCAGCCGAACGGTGCCCCTCGGGTACCCCCCGCATCCGGCCCGCTGGCGGTCGGACCTCACCGTCCAGTCATACCCCCGATCCAAGGAGCGCCCCTATGGCCCATACGTCCGGCAGCGCACCGCGCCGCCGTCTCGTCGGCGTGGCCCTGACGACCCTCGTTGTTGCCGTCGCCGTCGGCACCGCCGCCTGCGGCAGCAGTTCATCAAGTGGCAGCACGTCTGGGAGCAGTTCAGGCGCTGCCACGACCGGGACCGCGGCCGCGGGCGGCAAGCTCACGCTGGTCGCCTATTCGACGCCGCAGGAGGCCTACGACGCGATCATCCCGCAGTGGCAGAAGACCTCTGGTGGCACGGGCGTCTCGGTCAGCGAGTCCTACGGTGCCTCCGGGACCCAGAGCCGCGCGGTCGCCGCGGGGCTCCCTGCCGACGTCGTGAACTTCGCCACCAGCTCAGACGTGACGCGCCTGGTCAAGGCCGGCATCGTCAGCAGCAGTTGGAACTCGAAGCCCTATAAGGGGATCGTGACCGACTCGGTCGTCGTGTTCGTTGTCCGCAAGGGCAACCCAAAGCACATCCAGACCTGGGCCGACCTCACCAAGCCCGGGGTCACCGTCCTGACGCCGAATCCGATCACCAGCGGCGGTGCGCGCTGGAACATCCTCGCTGCCTACGGCGCCCAGTTGAAGCAGGGCAAGACCCCGGCCGAGGCCCAGGCCTACCTGAAGTCGCTGTTCCAACACGTCACCGTCCAGGACAAGAGCGCCCGGCAGGCGCTGACCACCTTCCAGAACGGGCAGGGCGACGTCTTGCTCGACTACGAAAGTGAGGCGATCTTCGCCCAGGAGCACAAGGTCCCGGTCGACTACGTGATCCCGCCGCAGACGATCCTCATCCAGACGCCGGCGGCCGTGACGACCAAGACGAGCAACCCGACTGCGGCGAACGACTTCCTGAACTACCTCTGGTCGACACCGGCCCAGACAACCTTCGCCGAGCACGGATTCCGGCCGGTCGTCCCGTCGGTGGCCGCCCAGTACGCTTCGAAGTTCCCCACTCCCCAGACGCAGTTCACTATCAAGCTGTTCGGGAGCTGGTCCGCAGCGAATACGACGTTCTTCGACCCGAACTCGGGCATCGTCGTCAAGGTCCAGCACTAGTCGCACGATCACGGACCCCCGGATCCCCCCGCCGTGCCGGGGTGGGATCCGGGGGTCCGCTCCATCGCTGGGGGGCCTCCGGCCGCCTGCCCAAACCGGCTAGAGTTTGACTGCGTTCGGACGACGGGCACGCCCGCGTTCCACCCCTGCAGGGTTCCGATCCCGGGCGCGAACGGCAGTGCGCCGACCCCGGCGCCGACATGAGGATCGGGCATGAGGTTGAGCGGCAGGTCTTCGGCGAGCTCGCCCCGACGCCGACGGGCCGCGGTCGCCATTGCCGCCGTCCTCGCGGCCGCTGCAGTCGGCGTCCCGGCGGTGGCCGCGCTCCGGTCGGGTCCACGGGTCGTCCGCACGCTGCACATCGCCCCGGTCCCGACGAACGTGGCCGACGACGGGGTCCATGTCTGGGTGACGACGACCGGCACCGGGTTCGGCGACGGGGTCACGGAGATCGACGCACGTTCCGGCAAGGTCGTACGTGCGATCCCCGTCGGCGTGGCGCCGGGCGGGATCGACTCCGACGGGCGCCGTGCATGGGTGACAAGCGAGGCCGGGTTCATCAGCGCGATCGACACGCGGACCGGTCGGATCGTCCGCTCGGTGTTCGTCGGATCGCCCGCGGTGGCCCTCGCCTCGGACGGGCGCCACGTGTGGGTCACCCACAACATTCTGGGCGGATTCGGAACCGACATCACCGAGGTGTCGGCTGCGACCGGCAGCATCATCCGCACGGTCGCCGTGCGCCCCGGAGTCTCGGCGATCAGCGCCGATAAGCGCCACGTGTGGGTCGCCAGCGCCGGCAGCGGGTTTGCACCCGGGCACACCGTGACCGAGATCGATGAGCTCACCGGCCGCATCGTGCGGACCATCGGCGTCGGGCTGTTCCCGATCGCGATCGCCGCCGACGGCCTCAGGGTCTGGGTGGCGGCGCCCGGTGGTCTGGTGACGTCGATCAGTGCCGTGACGGGTCGTCGGCTCCATAC
The DNA here is from genome assembly GCA_017882545.1 of Thermoleophilia bacterium. Lineage (GTDB taxonomy): Bacteria > Actinomycetota > Thermoleophilia > Miltoncostaeales > Miltoncostaeaceae > CAITWD01. Next base: position 18,333 of record JADGPG010000025.1, on the reverse strand, counting down.
GCGCGAGATCGGCCCGTTTCTGAGCGGAATCGCCTCCGACGGGCCCCACGTCTGGGTAAGCTCCGCGTCACTCGGGTCGGTGGCCGAAATCGACCCGGTGACGGCCGAAGTCACCCACACCCTCAACCTCGGGCCCGGCCCCAACGCGCTCGGCGTCGACGGTGCAAGCGTGTGGGTTGCAGAGTCCGGGACCGGGAACTCCGTGGCGGGCGACACCGTCACCGAAATCGGACTCCCGGGCGGTCACCGCAATCCGCGATACGGAGGGGCGTGATGTCGAACGACCTGTTGACCGACACGCAGCGCGAGGTGCAGTCGCTGGCCCGGGACTTTGCCCAGGCCGAGATCGCCCCGTACGCCTCGGAATGGAGCCAACGCCACGAAGCCCCCCTGGCGGTGCTGCGCAAGATGGGCGCGCTGGGGCTTCTCGGGATCATCGTCCCAGAGGAGCTCGGCGGGGCAGGTCTCGACGCGACCTCGCTCGCGCTCGTAGTCGAGGAGGTCGCCCGCGCCGACGCGGGGACCTCGACCGCGATCGCCGTCCAGAACGGCCTGGTCGCATCGCCAATCCTCCGGGCCGGCACAGCCGCCCAGCAGGAGGAATGGCTGCCGCGGATCGCCGCCGGCGAGATCTTCGGCGCGTATGCGCTCACCGAGCCCGACGCCGGGTCGGACACCGCGTCCCTGCGCACGACGGCCACCGTCCGCGACGGCGGCTGGGCGGTCAGCGGCGCCAAGATCTGGATCACCAACGGCGGCTTCGCCGACCTGTTTGTCGTATTCGCCCGCACCGGCGAAGCCGGGGCGAAGGGCATCAGCGCCTTCTTGACCACCAGCGGCCCGGGACTCGAGGTCAGCACGGAGATCCCGAAAATGGGCCTGCACACGTCGTCGACGGTGGAGCTGGCGTTCGACGAGCACGCGGTCCCGGCGGACGGCATGCTCGGCGACCCCGGCACCGGGCTGAAGCTTGCCCTGGCGACGCTCGACGGCGGTCGGATCACCATTGCCGCCCAGGCCTGCGGGATCGCGCAGGCGGCGGTCGATCTGGCGACCGAGTACGCAACGACGCGCATCGCATTCGGCGGCCCGATCGCCCGCTTCCAGGGAATCCAGTTTCCGCTTGCGGACGTCGCCGCGAAGCTCGACGCGGCACGCCTGCTCACCCGGTATGCGGCGGCACTGCGCGATGCCGGCAAGCCCCACGGCATCGCGGGCGCGAAGGCCAAGCTGTTCGCCAGCGCCGTAGCGGTCGAGGCCGCCGACATGGCCGTCCAGACCCTTGGCGGATACGGCTACTCGGCTGAGTACCCCGCCGAGCGTTACTACCGAGACGCCAAGATCACCGAGATCTACGAAGGCACGAGTCAGATCCAGCGCCTGGTCATCGCGCGCAGCATGCTTGGCGACAGCGCGCGCTGACCGCGGCGCGATCAGGGAGAACCCCGATAGCCGGACTCGGGGCCCGGTGCATAGATGGAGTCATCCGAAGACCGCACTTCGGCAGACCAAGGACGCGCGCCATGCCTGCCTCGTCGTCGCAACCGCGCCACCGGCTCTTGGTGATCTCGAACGCGACGCTGGCCGGCGCCGAGCTGTTTCGGGAGATCCGCGAGCGCGCGGACGAAGCCGAGACGGAGGTCTTGATCGTCGCGCCGGCGCTCAGCTCCCGCTTGCACTACTGGATGTCCGACTTCGACGACGGCGTCGCCAATGCACAAGCGCGCCTCGAACGATCACTCGAGCACTGCGCCGCGGCGGGGATCACCGCACACGGGCAACTTGGTGACGCCCACCCGCTTCAGGCCATCGACGACGCGATGCGCGTCTTCCAACCCGACGAGATCATCATCGCGACGCATCCGCCCGGTCGCTCGAACTGGCTTGAGCGCGATGTCGTCGCGGATGCGCGGCGTCGCTACCACGTGCCGATCGTCCACGTGGAAGTCGATTCGGCCCACAACGATGCACACGTCGTCAATCCCGACGCCGAGACGCGCGCCACCTAGACAGCTTCTACGACGCCCGCGCCACGTACGGAGCCGCGGCGATCTCCGGCCTAGGGCCGCGTACCGCCGTCCACCGCCGTGTCGAGCCGAAGGTCATTGCAGGCCGCGCACACGCTTGCCGGAATGATGCCGATCCGCATCAGCCAGCCGAAGATCGTGCACCCGAGACAGAAGCCAAACGCAGCCTCAAGCACGGCGGCGACGACGATCGCGGCCAGCAGCAGGTCGGCGGCACCCTGAAGCCCGAATCCAAGCGCAAGGATCACGGCGCCGACCGAAAGGGCGGCACCGATGCCCTGGGCGAACCGCTTGGGCGGGCCCGGCACCGGCCTGGGCGGGAGCCCGAGCCGCGGCGTCACGACCCGCGTGGCGAACTGACCCAAGGGGCTGAGCGTCGGCCCTGTGGCGACGCGCGCGAGGAACCCGTAGGCGATGATGAGCGTCATCCAGGCCTGGCCGCTGATGATCGCGATCAGGCAAAGGATCACCACGCCGCTGGCCACCACACGAGCCGTGATGTCGTTGACCGGGTCGGGAAACTTGAAAAGGTTATTGGTTTTCACGGGATTAGCATAGCGCACGCAACTCGGCCCGCAAGCACGTCGCTGTCCAGCACCGGGCCTGCAGCCGCGACCGGCAACGGCGCTCCGCGCGGGGCGGCGGACCCGACGTCGGGGACCTAATTGCGCAGCAGCAGCAGCATGCTGAGCGCGAGCAATCCGATCGCGGCGATGCGCGTCGGCGTGAGCCCACGTGCCGCGACCCCGAACAGCCCGAAGCGATCGATGATCGCCGCAATCGCGACCTGCCCCACGATCACCGCCACAAACGTCGTGGTCACCCCGAGGCGGGGAGCGGCCACCAGCGTGGCCGTGACCAGGACGGCACCGCAAAACCCGCCGAGGTACGCCCACCACGGGCCGCCGCCGAGCGAGCCGACCCCGCCCTGGGCGCTAGTGAACAGAACGCCTGCGGCCAGGAACACGGTCCCGACGGCAAACGAGACGGCCGCCGCAAGCAGCGGCGATCCGACGACAAGACGCAGGCGCGCGTTGATCGGTGCCTGGGCCGCGATCAGCCCACCGCCGGCAATCGCCAGCAGCGTAGGTGCGAAACGGTCCATGCGACCCCTCCGAAGTCGTGCCAACACGGGTGACCGGCGCCCGCTGCGGGGCGGCCGGGTTGTGGGAGCATACGATGGTGAGTTCCGACGCGCCGCTGTCCCTCGACCTCCGTCAGGTGGTCAAGCGCTACGAGCCGGATGCGCCGAACGCGGTCGACGGGATCGACCTCGCCGTAGGGCACGGGGAGATTTTCGGCCTGCTCGGGCCCAACGGCGCGGGCAAGACCACGACAATCGGCATTGCCACGACACGCGTCCGGCCGACATCGGGCACGGTGATGGTCACCGGGGTCGACGTGTGTGCGCACCCGTCGGTCGCCAAGCGCCACATCGGCGTGGTCACACAGTTCAACACGCTCGACCGCGCCTGCACCGTCGAGGAGAACCTCTACTTCCACGGGCGCTTCTTCGGCATGTCGCGCCGGTCCGCCCACTCCCGGGCGGCCGCTCTACTCGAACGGTTCGGCATCGGCGAGCGGGGGCGCACGATGGTCTCCGCGCTCTCGGGCGGGCTCGCACGCCGGACCCAGCTCGCCTGCGCCCTCATGCACGATCCGGACGTGCTGTTTCTCGACGAGCCGACGACCGGGCTTGACCCGCAGAGCCGCATGGCCCTCTGGGATTCGGTGCGCGGCCTGCAGGAATCCGAGGGGATGTCCGTTGTGCTGACCACGCACTACATCGAAGAGGCCGACGCGCTCTGCGATCGGGTGGCGATCATGAACGCGGGCAGCATCCTCGTCTGCGACACGCCGGACCAGATCAAACACGACTTCGGCGACGGCGTACTGGTGACCCTGCGGCTCCGCCAGGCGAACGACCGCCTGGCCGCGCAGCTGCGCGACACGGACGGCGTTCTGGCGGTCGACCCCGATGACGACGTGATCCGCGTCCATGTCAGCGCCGCCGACGGGATCGTGCCGCAGGTCGTGGCCCTGGCCGGCCCCGACCTGCGCGATCTCGCCGTCGCGGAGCCCTCCCTCGAGACCGCCTTCATCGCCCTGACCGGCCGGGCGCTGGCGCCGTGACCGCGGCGAGCGTGCGCCGGCCGTCGGACCGTTACGGCCTCTATCTTCGTGCGTTCTGGGGCCTCATGCTGAGGGACGCACGCGTCCTTGCTCGGGAGTTCATCCCGTTCCTGCTGCGCACGATCATGAACCCGCTCCTGTTCACGTTCGTGTTCACCTACGTGTTCCCCAAAATCGGCGCCGGCATCACCCCGGGCGGCAACGCCCAAGTCAGCTTTGCGACGGTGATCGCGCCGGGGCTCGTGGCGGTGGCCATCTTCTTCCAGGGCATCGCCGCCGTCGCACTTCCGCTCGCGACCGAGCTCGGCGGCACACGTGAAATCGAGGACCGGGTGATGGCGCCGCTGCCGGTGAGCGTCGTCGCGTTGGAGAAGGTGATCTGGAGCAGCCTGCAGTCGATCATCGCCGCGGCCGCGGTCCTGCCACTGGTCCTGCTGGTGTCGGCCGAGCCGGTATCGATCACCGTCGCCAGCTGGCCGATGCTGATCGTCACGGTGCTCCTGGCGGCACTCGTGGCGGGCTACCTGGGCCTGGTGATCGGCACCGTCGTCAAGCCCAAGCAGATCGGCCTGATCTTCTCGCTGGTCGTCGTCCCAGTCACCTTCCTCGGCTGTACCTACTACCCGTGGGCACAGCTCAGCCACATCCCCTGGCTACAGGTGCTGACGCTGTTCAACCCGCTGGTGTACGTCTCCGAGGGACTGCGCATCGCGCTCACCCCGGGGATCCCGCACATGCCTGTGGCCGCCGTGCTGTCCGCCCTGACCGCGCTGCTGGTGGCACTCGGCGCGCTCGGGACGCGGCTGTTCATCACGCGGGTCATCGACTGACCCGTTAGGCCGAAAGGGCCTTGTGCTCCCTGTTGCGGACGATCACGCGGATCAGCGCATCGACCACATCCGGGTCGAGCTGGGTTCCCGCCGCCGAGCGCAGCTCGGCCATCGCAGCTTCACGTGACATCGCGATGCGATACGAGCGCGTGGTCGTCATCGCGCTCCAGGTGTCGCAAGCAGACACGATGCGGGATTCAATCGGGATCTCGACGCCACGAAGCCCGTCCGGGTACCCGGTGCCGTCCCAGCGCTCGTGGTGCGCCCGCACGATGAGGCCGATGTTGCGCATCAGGCCACCCACCTGATCGAGCATGCGCTGGCCCTCGGTCGTGTGCGTCTTGACGATCTCCCACTCTTCGGGATCCAGCGGGCCCGGCTTATTGATGATCTCCTTGGGAATCGCCACCTTGCCGACGTCGTGCAGCATCGCGCCAAAGTCCACCCGGCGTCGGGTCTGCTCGTCAAGCCCAAGCTCCTGGGAGACCTCCAGCGCAAGCTGGACAACTCCGCGCGAGTGCTCGCCCGTGTAGGCATCATCGGACTCGACCACGTCGCCGAGGACCATGGCCGTCCCCCGATATGCGGCGTTGAGTTCGTCCATCTGCTCCATGCGCCGGCGCCGCTCATCCGAGAAGTAGTGCATCACCAACAGCAGCGGCACGAGGAGGAACAACGACCACGGTACCGCCGTCACCGCGATCGCGATCATGAACCCAACCGGGGCGAAGGCGAGGTCGACGCTGTACACCCACATCGCGTCGGCAATCTGCTGGCGCGGGGACGCACCGCGGGCAACGAGCTCCCTGATCCACGAGGTTGCAAGGTCCGCTCCGAACTGTGAGCCGAGCGCCAGCGCCAGGACCCACACCGGGGCGTCGGTCGGGCTCGGGCTCCCGGCGAGCGACAGCACGAGTGCCGGACCGATCACGAACCAGGAGTTCACGATCGCCGCAAGCGGGCGCGTCGGTGCGGCACGTCCGGTGACGACCTCGGGCATCATCCCGAGCGCGAGTCCGAGCGCGGTTACGATCGGCACCAGCGGCGGCGGCAGCAGGAACAGTGCGGGAATTGTCACCAAAACGATCGGCGTGGTGTGGCCGCTCTCGGTGACGAACCGGGTCCGGGACGCCACGGCCAGCACAAGCACCACCATGACGGCAGTGCCCCACGACAGCGCGATGCCCCAGGGCAGGAAGACGGCCATCGCGATCGCGACGGCGATAAAGCCGATTCCCAAGCCGATCACGACCGGCCGCTCTCGGTCGCTGACCGTCACGACCTCCCGCTTCAGGGCGTCGGCAATCAGCTCCTCGTCGGTCGCACGAAGGCGATTCCGCCGTTTGGTCGCTGGGAGTCGTGAGATACCCACAACTCCAAGATCGAACTCCGACCGGCGATCCTTGAGGTCTTTGACATATTAATTACGTCAATTCCAGCGACGATGTGGTCGCGCAGGACCGGGGAGCCGGGTCATACGGTGCGACGAGCGATACATCGGCACGAGGCGGGCGGGACATTACCCCCGAATTGGAGTTTCCCGGCTTGACCGGGAATGCCGCCGACCAGCAGACTTCCCTGGATGAGCGACCCGCGCCTCGGATTCGGCCTGTTCCTGGCCCCGTTCCACGCCCTCGGCGAATCGCCGACGTTGTCCCTCGAGCGCGACCTGGAGCTGATCGCCTTCGTCGACCGACTCGGCTACGACGAAGCCTGGGTCGGCGAGCACCACAGCAGCGGCTGGGAGACGATCGCATCGCCCGAGATCTTCTTGGCGGTCGCCGCCGAGCGGACGCGCCACATCCGCCTCGGCACCGGGGCCGTCAGTCTTCCGTATCACCACCCGCTGATGGTCGCCGATCGGATCGTGCTGCTCGACCATCTCACCCGGGGCCGGATCAACTTCGGCGTCGGTCCCGGCGGGCACATCTCCGACGCGATGATGCTCGGCATCGATCCCGAGACCCTCCGCGAGCGGATGGCCGAATCGCTGCGCGTCATCGTCCGGCTGATGACCGACACGGCCCCGCTGTCGGTGAGCTCGGAGTGGTTCACCCTCAACGACGCGGTTCTGCAGCTGCGCCCGTTCCAACGGCCGACGCCCCCGATAGCGGTCACGAGCATGGAGTCGCCGGCGGGCATGCGGCTCGCCGGCGAGCTGGGAGCCGGGGTACTGTCGCTCACCGTCGCCAAGTCCACGGGTGGCGCGGTCGATCTGCGGCGCCAATGGGACGAGGCCGAACGCAGCGCAGACGTCGCGGGCGCTCGCGTCGACCGGCGCGACTGGCGCCTGGTGATCCCCGTCCACATCGCCGAGACGCGCCGACAGGCACTTGACGACACTCGGCTCGGCGGCGCCCGCCACATGCTCGACTACGTCGAGGCCACGACCGGGCGCCCGTGCCCGGTGCCGGGCCCGCCAGAGCAGATTGTGGAACAGATGGCGGAGCTCGGAGCCTGGGTCATCGGCACGCCCGACGACCTCGTCGAGGTCATCTCGCGCCTGCGGGAAATGAGCGGCGGATTCGGCACGATCTTGTTCTGGGGACACGAGTGGGCGCCGATCGACGCGGTCCGGCGCAGCCACGAGTTGATTGCGCGCTACGTCATGCCGCACTTTCAGGGGGCGCTCGACGGGCTCGTCGCGTCGAACATCCTCATGCGGGCCGAGGCGTCGCGTCTGCACGAGCTGCGCTCGCAGGCGACGGCCAAGGCCAAAGCGGCCCCGCCCCCGGGAGCCGTCGGCAGCTGAGCTATGCCGGCGCGCCCGCGCGTCGGAAGAGGTAGTGGCAGACGATGAACTCGTCCCCGTCGCCGTACCCCCACAGCCCCTCACACGACAAGAAGAACAGACGCCATCGCCGGAACTGGCGCCGTGCCTGCCGGGAGCCGACGTCGCCCGCAAGCACGGCGATCGCCGCGTCATGATGCGCGTCGAGCAGATCGCGCCATGCCCGCGCGGTCTTGGCGTAGTGGGTCCCGGAGATACACCACTCATCGACCAGCGTGAGCCTGTCGGCGACCCGGGGCAGCAGATCGGCCGACGGCATCGTGCCGCCGGTGAAGAAGTGGCGGCCGATCCAGTCCGACCGCGACTCGGCGTCGAACCGGAATGCAAGCGTCCGGTGCGCGAAGACGTGGACGAACAGGCGTCCGTCGGGGCGCAGCCACCCCGCCACCCGCCCGAGCAGCGCGCGGTGATTGCGGACGTGCTCGAGCATCTCGACCGACACGATCCGGTCAAACGAGCGGTCGGGCACGAAGGCGTTGACGTCGGCAGTAATCACCCGCACATTGGTCAGTCCGCGCGCGGCCGCCTGCTGGGCGATGTACTCGCGCTGAGACACGCTGTTGGACAGCCCCGTCACGGTGGTGCCGGGAAAATGTTCGGCGATCCAGAGCGTCAGCGATCCCCACCCGCAGCCGAGGTCCAGCACCTCCTGGCCGTCGCGCAGGTCGGCGCGCTCGGCCGACAGGGCGAGCATTGCCTCCTCAGCGGTCGCCAGGTCCGTCACGCCCGGCTCCCAGACCGCGCATGAGTACTTCCTGCGTGGCCCGAGGCAGAGTCCGAAGAAGTCCGCCGGGACCTCGTAGTGCTGACGGTTTGCCGCATCGGTGGCGACCGCGATGAGGCCGCGGTCGGAGTCTGCGATCAATGCCCGCAGGCGTTCCGACTGGGCCTCCACGCCACCCCGCGACTCGTAGCGAAGGCGGCGTCCGACCCGTGCACGAATCGCCTGCCGCAGCACGACATCGGGCACGGGCGCGCGCTCGGCGATCTCAATCCCCAACGGTTCCATGACCACAACGTACCGCCCCCCGGGCCCCGCGTGGGCGGGTTGGGCTTGGCCCGCTACCACCCACGTGCCAGGCTCGACTCGTGACCGCGCTCGCAACCCTTGGCTGGTGCACGCTCGGCGTGGTCGTCCTGATGCTCGGCCTCTGGGTGGCGAGCATCCGTCTGCGCGATGTCAGCATCATCGACCCCTTCTGGGGCCTCGGCTTCGTCGTCATCGCATGGATTGCCGCCCTGACCACCGACGGTGATGCGGGCCGACGTCTCCTGCTCGTGGGCCTCACCACGATCTGGGGACTGCGTCTGTTCGGGTACCTGCTGTGGCGCAATCGCGGCACGCCGGAGGACTTTCGCTACGCGGCGATGCGCGAGCGCCACCGGTCGCGCTTCATCTGGGTCAGCCTCGGCACCGTCTTTGCGCTCCAGGGCGTCCTGATGCTGGTCGTGTCGCTTCCGGTCCAACTGGGCCAGATCCCCGCGACCCCGGGACTCGGTCCCGTCGCGATCCTCGGCACCGCCGTCTGGGCTTGCGGCCTTGCGTGCGAGTCGGTCGGAGACTGGCAGCTGTCGCGGTTTCGGGCCAACCCCCGCAACAAGGGCCGTGTGCTCGACAGCGGACTGTGGCGCTATACGCGCCATCCAAACTACTTCGGCGACTTCCTGGTGTGGTGGGGCCTGTGGCTGATCGCCGCCGAGACCGGCTGGGGGGTGCTGACGATTCCCGGCCCGATCATCATGAGCATCCTGTTGATCCGAGTCTCCGGCGTCACGCTGCTCGAGCGCGACATCGGCCGACGCCGCCCGGGCTACGCCGAGTACGTCCGTCGCACCAGCCCCTTCGTCCCGCGCCCGCCGCGCCCTTGACGGACGACTACTCCGTCGGGCCCGGCGCGACAAACGAGATGTCCTCACGGTCGAGCCGGAGCTTGATTCGTCGGCGTAGCTCCCGGCCGACCGCCCACTGGCGGCCTGGTCGCGTCTCGACCGTGAGCTTGACGTCCATGCGGGCGGCCCCGAACGCATCGACCCCGAGGACCTCGATGTCCCCGAGCATGTCCGGGCCCCAGGCAGGGTCGCTGCGGAGGTCCGCGCCCGCCTCTGACGCGATCGCGATCACGCGGTCGACGTCCACGTCGTAGGGCAGCGGGAGAATCAGGACACTGCGGGAGAAGATGCGGGTCTGGTTGCTGGAGATGCGGATCTCACCATTGGAGACCACGTGTCGGCTCCCGTCGGCGCCGCGCAGCACCGTCGTCCGCAAGCCGACACCCTCGACGATCCCCGCGACGTTGGCCACTTCGATCGTGTCGCCGACGTCGTACTGGTTCTCCAGCAGGATGAAGAAACCCGAGACGACATCCCGCACCAGCGACTGGGCACCGAACCCGATCGCGATGCCGCCGATTCCGGCCGTCGCCAGGAGCGGCGCCACGGGCACGTCGAGCAGCTGGAGGATCATCACCGCGGCCGTGATCCAGACGATCGCGAGGACCACCGCCCGCAGGAGCCCCATCAGCGTATGCGCGCGCTTCTGACCGGAACTGCCTGCCGCAAAGCGCGCGGCCATTCGGTGCTCGACGCGCCCGACCAGGTACCGGATGACGAATGTGATCGCGATGCTGACGACGGTGATACCGACGACCCGCACCAGCACGTAGGCCCAGGAACTCACCCGCTATCCCGGGGAGGGCATGTCGACGATGGGCATCGCCAGCAGCTCGGGACGATGGACGACGTGCTCGTGAACGCCGTCGGGCGCGTGGAGGGCCTCGTCAAGGGCGGCGACCGCAACCTCGAGCTCGGACCCGCCCGGCGGGCGCGTCGTCAGGTGTTGGGCCCACATCCCGGGTGCCGACAGGAACCGCCAGCGTCCGTCGGACACGCGCGCGGCCTGACGCTGGATCTCGAATGCAACTGCGGTGACCACCGGTGCGAGGATGATGCGGGTCGCGATCAACGCGAGGTAGCTGAAGTTGCCCGTCGCCCACAAGACGATCCCGTAGACCGCCACGGACACGACCGCCGAGACCACAAGGAACGAGGTCCCGCAGCGCGGGTGGAACCGGGTGAAGCCTGCCGCGGCGGCGGCGGTCAGCGGGGCGCCGGCCTCGTAGGCCGCGATCGCCTGATGCTCGGCCCCGTGGTATTGAAGGATGCGGCGAAAGGGGCGCAACATGCTCATGACCAGAAGGGTCCCGAGCAGCAGGGTGAGGCGGATCGCCGCGTCCGTCACGATGAACGCCAGCCCCGTCAGCCCGGCCTGCTTGGCGATCACGACCGGAGCGACGCGAAAGGCCAGGATCTGGAGGACCACCCCGACGATCGCTCCCAGGACAACCAGCGCCTTGGCCCACCAGGCCAGCGGCTCGTCCTCAAGCGCGTCCTCGTCGTCGACTCCCCACCGGAGGCGATCGCCGATCAGCATCGCGTCCTTGCCCGTGGAGATGGCGGTCCGCATCGCGACGACCCCCCGGGCCAACGGGAGCTTCGTCCAGCGGCCGGTCGGGGGCGCGATGTCGAAGCCCTCGGTCACGATCTCGCCGGTCGACTCCTGACGGACCGCGATGCCGACCCGGCGGGAGGTACGCATCATCACGCCCCCGGGCAGCGCGTTCCCCCCGACGAGCCCGATCGGACCCGGCGTCTTCGTCTGATCACCCATAGCGGGCCAATCCTGACAGCATGGTCAACCGACCGCACCCGTCCGGGTCGCCGCAGCGGTCAGTGCGCCTGCCGAAGGGCGATGTGCAGTTCCACCAGGCGCGCATCGCCCATCCCGGCCGATTTGAGCGCCTCCTTGGCAAAGCGGCTGCTGTCGCGGGCGGCCGCGGCCATGCCTCGTGCGACCTCGAGCCGAAACGCGCCGCTGACGGTCCGGAGCGCCGCATCGTATTCGGCGCCGAGCGCGCCGGCGATGCCCGGCATCGCCGTGAGCGCCTCGCGGAGACGGCCGGCCGGATCGTCGGTCAACTCCTCGGAGGTGCGGGCGCGGAATCGGACTTCATACACACTCAATCGGGCCATCACTGTCCTACCTTAGGGGACGGGCGGCCCGGCGCCGCGCTCGGCCCAGCGGCGGTGCCATTGCCGTAACCCCTCCGGGGACCCGGTCGCGGCGAGCTCATCAAGCGCACGGATGCGATCGGCCGGGGCGCAGCCGGCACGGGCGACCCACTCCCATCCCGCCGGTACGGCGCGCGGCCGTACGACACCAATGCGGGCGTGATCGGTGTCCGTCGTGGCCATTGCGATCGCGAGGCCGTCCAGCCGTGGATGGGCAGCGACGGCCAACACGAGCACGCCGTCGGCATCGACCAGGTACGGACCCGCACCGTCGCTCAACACGACCCCGAGCTCGACCTGGCCGAGGGTGGCATCGAGATCCACCGTCCCCGCTGCGCTGAGTGCAGCGGCCAGGGCTTCGGCCTCATTGCGGGTGAGCCCCGGCCACCGCACCGCACCGCGGCGATCGGCCAGTGCCCATCGGCGCGTCGGATCCCCGGACCCGAGCGCGGCGTCATCGGCCGGGACTATCCGCATCCGCAATTCGACCCCCATCCCGACCGCGCCCCTTCCCACTCGCGACACGGGACGCACGCTAGCGTGTCCCCATGCGTGCAATGCGACTCCACGCCTCGGGCCCGCTGACCGATGACCGGCTCAGCCTGGACGAAGTGCCGGTGCCCGAGCCCGCCCCCGGGGAGTTGCTCGTCGCGGTCGGCGCCTGTGCCGTGTGCCGGACCGACCTCCAGATCGCGACCGGCGATCTCGCCCCGCGGGCCCTTCCGGTCACTCCCGGCCATCAGGCGATCGGACGGGTCGCCGCCATCGGGGCCGGGGTCAGCGGCTGGCGCCCCGGGGACCGCCTCGGCGCGTACTGGCTTGCGGGTACCTGCGGGCGGTGCCGGTTCTGCGTGGCCGGGCGCGAGAATCTCTGTGCCGACGCACGCTTTACCGGATGGGATCGCGACGGCGGATTCGCCGAGTACATGCTCGTGGACGCGTCGGTGGCCGTTCCCGTGCCGACCGGCCTGCCGGACATCCAGGCGGCACCGCTGTTGTGCGGCGGTGTGATCGGCTACCGCGCACTCCACCGGGCCGGTGTCCGTCCGGGTAATCGGGTCGGGCTGTTCGGTTTCGGAGCATCCGCGCTGTGCGCGATCCAGGTCGCCCGCCACTGGGGCTGTGAGGTCTACGTGTGCACCCGCTCCGAGGCCGAGCAACGCCGGGCACGGGAGCTCGGTGCCGTCTGGGCGGCCGGGTACGACGAACCCTGCCCGGTGCCCTTGGACGCCGCAGTGACGTTCGCCCCCGTCGGCTGGGTCGTCACCCGCGCGCTGGCGAGCCTCGACCGGGGGGCGACGGTCGCCGTCAACGCAATCCACCTCGACGAAATCCCCGCGTTCGACTATGCCGACCTCTGGTGGGAGCGCTCGATCGCCAGCGTCGCCAACGTCACCCGCAACGACGCCTTGGAGTTCATGGAACTCGCAGGCGCGATCCCGATCGCCACGCAGGTGTCCGTCTACGCGCTCGAGGACGCCATCTCGGCGCTTCGCGATCTCGAAGCGGGGCGGGTCGCCGGAGCGGCGGTACTGGCGGTCGCACCGACCGCGGATCGGATGTGAACGGCTCCGTGGTCGTGTGCGGCGGGCCGGCGCTAGACTCAACCGCACGGGTTCGATGCGCGGGTTCGCGCAAGGGGGGGTTGAGTGATGTCGGTCGTGGATCAGCTGGCCCGGCAGGCCAGCCGCCTTGCCAACGACGTGCAGGTCTCGCTCCGACGCGCCCGCGTCGAAGGGGAGCGCCGGCTGCTCCAGCGCCAACACCGCGCGGCGCTCGAGGATCTCGGGCTTCGGGCGTACGACCTGGTCCGTGCCGGCGAACTGCCCGAGGCCCCGCTTGCGCCCGAGCTCGCCGCGATCGAGCGCAAGCTCATCGAACTCGAGGCCAAGGACCGTGAAATCGCTCAGATGCAGGAAGAAGAGGCGAGTCCGTCCGACTCTGAGGCCGGGGATGACGGGTTCGGCGCCGCCTTCCCGATGATGGGCGACGCGTCCGACGACTCACCGCACGAGAGCCCGCCCACCAGCCCCGGTGCGGGGTGGGAAGCCGCGGATCGCTTTTTCCGCAGCGACCGGTAACGGGTCCTGGGCCGGTAGGCCTCCCGCCGCCCCGGGGGTGGCACGGACCATTCGGATGGTTGTATCGTGAGCTATCCGTCCGTGCCGGGACCGTGTCTCGAGCCCGCACATCGGCCAGGAGCAGCGGTTTGAGGGCGAAGCACGACATCCAGGGCAATTACCGCTCCGAGACCCCCGCCTGCCACCGGTGCGGTCTCCCCCTGCTCGCCGACTCCGAATACTGCCCGTTCTGCGAGCGGTACCTGTCGGAAGGCGCACTGGCGCGCCTGCTCGGGGGACGGCGCACCCGTTACCGGGCACCCGGTGAACGCCGCATTCTGGGCGTCCGGGAACACACCTTGTTGGCCATCGGCGTCGTGGTGCTTGCCGCGATCGCCGTCGCCAGCCTCGTCGTAGCCGTCACCTCCTAACACCAATCCACAGACCCGGGTTGGCTGTCACAGGATCGTGATGATCGCTGCGCGCCGCCCGTCCGGGATATACCGACCCCGAGGAGCCACACCGTGACCAAAACCGAAGATTTGTTCGAGATCGGCGACCCCGTCGTCGGCCGCTTCCGCTGCGACGCATGCGACCTGCAGGTCGAGTCGCCGAGCGAGAACGACGGCGTGCTGGTGCTCGGACCCTGCCCGCTGTGTCAGAACGGTACGTGGCGCCGGGTCTAACCCGCCCCTTCCGGCGCCGTGTCGGTCCCGGCGATGATCGCCAGCATCTCGTCGATGTCGATCGCCGGCAACGTCTCGAAGTGTGCGCTGCCGCGCGCGGCGAGGGTCACTGTCAGGCGTGATACCGACGCGTCGTCGGGCGCCTCGATCACGCTGAGAAAGTCATACTCGCCCAGCAGGGCCCACTGATCGATCACCCGTCCGCCCATCGCCTCGACCTCGCGGTTCACCTCAAGCAGACGCTCCGGTGTCGCCCGCAGCGTCTGGATCCCCTGCGGGCTGAGGGTCGAAAGCAGGATGAAGGTGCGCATGTCCGGCACACTACGGCACACGCACCTCGGCGGGCAACGCCCGGGCCGGGGCGGCATCGCACACGGGGCGCGATTCCGGCAACGGACTAGACTTGACGTCCGTTGCGATTCCCGTCCATGAGGTGACCATGCGCGAAGCCGACCCGACCCTGAGCGAACTCCAGCGCGCGCTGCTGGGCTACGACCCGACGTCCCTGGAGAAGAACCTCCTCGAGTGGACCCGCGAACGCTGGGACTGGGCCGCCCGCGGCATGGCCTACACCCGCAAGGAAGCCCATGACGTGGTTGACGGCGTCGGTGGGATCCGCGGCGAGGAAGACAAGCTCGTGCTCGAGGTGGCCGCTCGTGTGGCGATCGCCGAGCGGGAGCTGCTCATCCGCGCACTCGCGCACCTGCTGCCCGAGTGGCTGGAGTCGAACTACGGTCTGACGCCGGTCGAGGGCGCGACGCCGGCGCCCGCCGACAAGTAGCGCCGGTCGCCCTAGGCGGCGGCTTTCGGTTCCACCGGATACCCCGCCGCCACCCAGGCGTCCCAGCCGCCGATTACGACACCGACCCGGGACTTCCCACTGTCGAACGCCCACAGCGCGATCTTCATGCTGGTCGCCTCGTCTGGCCGTTCGCAATAGAAGATCAGCTCCCGGTCGTCCGGCAGGGACGAGATCTGGGACTCGAACTCCTGGGGATCGATCCGGACCGAGCGACGGATTTGCTCGGAGGCGTCGGCGTAGCCGCGATCGCGCACATCGACCGGCAGCACCGCGTCGCCCATGCGAAAGGCGGCGTAGAGATCGACCGGCTGCCACCGCGACACGTCATCCCAGGCCATCCCCATCCCCTCTCACGTCAGCATCGGTGGGCGAACGCTAACAGGCGCGCGTGCCGCGGCGGGCCGAGACTTACTGGCCGACGACGAGTCCGAGGATCGACTCGGCATGGCCGACCGGCTTGACCCTGTAGAGCGCCTGCTCGAGCGTGCCGTCGGGTCCGATCACGAACGTGCTTCGTTCGATGCCCATGTACTTGCGGCCGTACATCGACTTCTCGACCCAGACCCCATAGGCCTCCGCGACCGTGTGGTCGGGGTCGGAGAGCAGCGTGAACGCGAGCCCGTGCTTGGTGCGGAACTTCGTGTGGCTCGCCAGCGAATCCGGGCTGACGCCGATCACGCGCGCACCCGCGGAATCGAAGTCGGCGGCATGGTCACGGAACCCGCAGGCCTGGGTCGTGCACCCGCTGGTGTCGTCCTTGGGGTAGAAATACAGCACCACCCGCTCGCCGCGGAGATCGCGAAGCGCGACCGTCGATCCGTCGTCGGCCTCGAGGCGGAAGTCCGGTGCGGGTGCTCCAGGTGCGAGTCGTGCCATTGCGGGTGCTCCTTGTGACGGAATTGTCGAGTGAACATAACGCGTCATCCGTCGGCGGGAGCGCCGAACGGCGCCCCGTGGTGATCCGGCATGCCGAACCCGACGATGCCCCGGCACTTGGCGCGCTCTTGGCGTCAGCGCTGTGGGCCAAGTACAGGCCGACGCTCGGCCGCCGGGCAGCCGACGCACTTGCATTGGTGATCGCGGATGACCTCAGCGCGTCGGGGCACGGCTACTGGGTCGCCGCTCAGGACGGGCGGGTCGTCGGCGCGGCGCACCTTGCCGTCGCCGAGGATGCACCGCCGCATGGCGTCGCCCGACGCCTGGCGAACGTGATCGGCTGGCCCCGCACCCTGTGGGCGCTCGGCGCACTATCGATCCTCGCCCACGGTCCGCTCGCCGACGACGAGGCCTACGTCGGCGAGTTGGCTGTCGCGGCCGACGCACGGCGCCAGGGGGTCGCCGCATTGCTCATGGCCCGCCTCGACCGCGCTGCCCGCGAGCGGGGGAAGTCGCATATGACCCTGTGGGTGACCGACGACAACGCACCCGCCCGCGCGCTCTACGCGCAGCTCGGGTTCAGCGACCGCCTCGCACGTCACTGGCGCGTCGGCCGTCTGGTGTTCGGGTCCGCCGGCGCGACCCTCATGGAGAAACAAATCACCGTCGCCGTCTCGCCGGAGTCCGGCACCACATAGAACGACCCCGGGGACATCCCGAGGTCGTTCCGTAGCGAGCCGATAAGCCGGATTCTGTCGTGGGCAGCCATCTATCTGGGGCGGCTGTTGCCAACCGCCTCAAGCGACCGACCTGGAGCTGGGCGAGCAACCCGTAGCGCTCCGGTTTGGTCTTGCACCGAGTGGGGTTTACCCAGCCGACCTGTCACCAGGCCGCTGGTGCGCTCTTACCGCACCGTTTCACCATTGCCGCGGACCAGGTCCGAGGCTGTTTCGTTTCTGTGGCACTTTCCCTGAGGTTTCCCTCGCTGGCCGTTAACCAGCACCCTGCTCTGCAGTGTCCGGACTTTCCTCGAGCCGCATGACGCGGCCCGCGGCTGCCTAGCTCGCGGACGGGCAGTGTAGCGCGGCCCGGCGGCACGAGGCTCAGAGGATGCGGATGACGCCGACGACCTTGCCCGCGACGCGAAAGTCCTCGCGCACCTCGATCGGCGCGAAGTCGGGGTTCTCGGCAATCAGGAGGATATGGTCGTCACGACGCTGGAAGCGCTTGACGGTCGCCTCGTCCCCGATCATTGCGACGATGATCTGCCCGTTGTCGGCATGGTCTTGGCGCCGGACGGCGACGACATCGCCGTCGAGGATTCCCGCGTCCCGCATCGACTCACCGGAGACACGCAGCGCAAAGTCGGCGGTGAACGGGGTCTGGACCCAGTCCTCGACCTGCTCCTCGGCGAGACGTGGCAACCCGGCGGCGACCGCGCCGACGAGCGGCAGCAGCCCGTCCCGCGCCGACTGCCGCGATCCTGCCGCGCGCACACCGGTGCGCGACCTGCTGACATTCATCGCCCTCGGCTTCGACGGGTCGCGCCGGAGATACCCGGACTCGGTGAGCTTGGACAGGTGCGCGTGGACGGTCGACGGTGACGCCAGCCCGACGGCCGTGCCGATTTCGCGCACCGTGGGCGGATATCCGGTGCTCTCGCAATGTGCTGCGATGAATTCCAGGATCTCTGCCTGGCGTCCGCTCAGGTTCTCCATCGAGTCATCTCCGGGCCGGATGCGTATGGCGAACAAGTGTTCTGCGCGGAAGCTATCAGGCCCGCGGCCAGGTTTCTATTGCACGCCCGGCCTCACCCTTGCCGGGCAGATCGGTATTCTTCAGCGACGCTACGCGCCAGTGGCGGAATTGGTAGACGCGCAAGGTTGAGGGCCTTGTGACCCGTTTGGGTCGTGGAGGTTCAAGTCCTCTCTGGCGCACTGGAACGCCCGTGCAACCCCGGTTGCACGGGCGTTCGTCGTTGGCGGGGGCGGGCGCCCTCCCGATGCACGGCGTGCCCGCACGCGCCCAAACGGGCGCGCACACTCAGATCGCGGGGGGCG
>JADGPG010000024.1 GCA_017882545.1 Thermoleophilia bacterium | reverse complement strand
TTGCTCGCTGTTCTTGCGGACATCCCTGGCGATCGGCTGGCCGTTGAAATTACCGAGCATGCGTCGGTTGAGGACTACTCGGCCTTACGGGCCGCGCTCGGCGAACTCCGATCGCGCGGGGTGCAGCTGATGGTGGACGACGCTGGTGCTGGGTTCTCGAGCTTTCGTCATATCCTCGACCTGCAGCCCGATGTCATCAAGCTCGACCTGTCGCTGACACGGGATATCGACACCGATCCGCTCCGGCGGGCCCTCGCGGCGTCCTTGGTTGCGTTTGCCGGTGAGATCGGCGCGATGATCGTGGCCGAAGGGATCGAGACGCTCGGCGAACTCGATGCGCTACGAGCCCTCGGCGTGCGGCACGGCCAAGGGTTCCTGCTTGCCCGACCGGGGGTCGATCCCATTCCCCGGCGATTGAATCTCCCGACCGTCCGCAGCGTCGCCGACGTGACGTAGCGTCAGTCTGGCCGATGATTCCGGGCGGTCACGAGGAGATCATGGTGCAAGCCGCGTGGCCCCGGCGCGGCCCAAGGCTCCGGCGATCGGGTCCAAATACCCACGAACACCATTGAATTTCGCTCCTATATGTTCCCCGCCATGACTTCTTCCATATTTGCTCCCGCGCCTGGCGCAACACTTCGTCGGGCAGCTTTTCCGAAGGCCAACGTCCTCACAGACGTGGCGTTCGTGATCGCCGGCGCTCTGTTCGTCGCCCTGTTCGCTCAACTCTCAATCCCTCTGCCGTTCACGCCGGTTCCAATCACCGGTCAGACGTTTGCCGTGCTTTTGGTTGGCGGTGCCCTCGGTTCCACCTGTGGCGCGGCGAGCCTCGCGCTCTACCTCATCCTCGGTGTCGCCGGCGCTCCGGTGTACGCGGATCACGTCCACGGCTGGGAGGTGATCCACGGCGCGACCGGCGGGTACATCGTCGGCTTCCTGATTGCAGCGGCCCTTGTCGGCTACCTGGCTGATCGCGGCTGGGATCGCCGTTTTGCGACCGCCGGCACAATGATGCTGATCGGCACCACGTTCAGCGTCCTGTGCGGCTGCATCTGGGTGCAGCACGTTCTGCACACCCACCTGGAAAAGACACTCGAATACGGGCTGTATCCGTTCATCCCCGGGGAGATCCTCAAGCTCTATCTCGCCGCCGCACTGCTGCCGGGCGCGTGGGCGCTAGTGCGCAAAATCCGCCGAACCAGCTAAGCGGTCGGAATGCCCCCCACTGCGGCTGCAATCCATGCAGCCGCAGTGGTGCGGGCGACCGATAACAGGCCAATCGACCGCCCCGTTGGGGCTGGTGGCTAGGTTCGATTCCCGCCAAAGTCATCCTCCGGCCGTCAGCTCAGTCGAGACGGCTGTCACGAGTCCTGGTCGGCTACAGGAAGCTGCTCGAGTCCGGCATCGACCCCGCGAGCAGCAGCCCGAGAACTCCTAGCGCGAGGATGACCAGGACCCAAAGGGTCAGGCGCATGATCAGGTGGTGGTCCGGCCCCTGTTGCCGGAGGACCCCCCAATAGATACCCGCCACGATCAGCCCAACGGTGCCCGTCACGATCAACAGGCCCGAGAGGGCGGCGACAACAATGTCCATGCACAACCTGACGATCGCTCGGATCGCGGTAAACATAGTGTCGAGACGACACATGATCATCCGGGATCGGCCGGATCAGCGGAGCCATGGAAGGGGATCGAGGGTGCGCCGCGCGGCGGTTCGCATCAGTGCGCGCCGCGCTCATTCGGGCACCGAGTTTCCGGTGGCGGTCGGTCTGCTGAGGCGGGTCACTCAAAAGCCCCGAGATGACCGACTCCCTCGACAAAGGCGCCAGAGTTCCATAATTCGACGAGCGCCTGGACGACCACAGGACAAAACTGGGTGCCAGCAAGCGTCCTGAATTCGGACACTGCATCTGGGGGATCGAGAGGCTTGCGATAAGGGCGCCCGGATGTCATCACGTCCAGGGTGTCGGCAACCGTGAGGATTCGTGCCCCGTCGGGAATCAAGTCTCCACGCAGCCCATCCGGATACCCGTGTCCATCAAATCGCTCTTGGTGGTGCCGAACCCAAAGAACCTGCTCATCATCCAACACTCCCGCGATGATCTGGGCTCCGATATCCGCGTGAGTCCGCGCCACTCGGTACTCGTTGGCCGTAAGCGCAGTCGTCTTCAAGAGGATCTCATCGGGCACACCAACCTTGCCGACGTCATGCAGCAGCGCGGCTTCGCGCAGGCGAACCTCCCTCGACGTCGACCACCCGAGTTGTCGCGCTAGGTGCCCGGCCAGGTCGGCGACCCGGCGAGAGTGCTCGAACATGCTCGGATCCCTGGCGTCCACAGCTCGGGACATCGCATAGACGCTCCCGATCGTCCTGGCGTGATCCGCGCTTGTCGCGCCATCGTCTGGTTTGGCCGCCCCCGTCCGACGACTTTCATACTCGCTCGTTGCGTCGCCTGGGACAGCTTGGGCGCCGCTCAGCGCCTGGGCAGCTCCGCTCATGAGGCCTTCGCCGTCTCGTACCTGCTCAAGATTGCAAGTACCAATGGAGACTGAAATCCCACCTGCCGGCACATCGCTGCGTGCGATCTCAGCGCGGAGCCGGTCGGCCGCCAGGCGAGCGCCCTCGGGACTGCAATACGGCAGTAGCCACCCGAACGCGTCACCCTCAAGCCGCCCGAGTACGTCCCCGCCCCGCGCAGCACGGCCGATGCGTCGTGACACGATCTCGAGTACATGATCGAATCCGTCATGTCCGGGGCGGTCTTCGAGCTCTGTCCGGCCGTTGACGGCGATCATGATCAGTGACAGGGGATGCCCGTGTCGCTGCGAACGAACGACTTCCTGGTTGAGCCGGTCATGGAACACCGACTTGGTCGGCAGACCGGTCAATGGATCTCGAGAGTCCCCGGTCAGGCGGGCCAGGTCGACGGCATTTGCGATCAGCGAACTCAGCAGAACCGCCACGCCTTCGATGCGATCGCCGGCGTCGCGCGTCTCTGGCACCGGACGTTGCCACGACGCGGCGATTGCCCCCCAGATCCCATGCGGAGTGACGAGAGGAGCAGCGATCGTTGCGCGGACGGCGGAATCGGAATCGACTGGGCCTGCCTGAATGTTCTGCGGCGGGTACATGGTCGTCCAACATGTCCGGCCAGTCCTTGCCACAGGCATTGGGGACACCGTCCTGCTGCCCGGCGGGTCGCTCACATCGAGCGGCGGGGCGCTGGGCCACCATCCAACAACGTGAGCTTCATCCCCGTCGAATCTCCACATCGCAACGGATGCTGCTCCTAGGTAGGTGGCAACCGCGTGGGCTGCTTCACACGCGATCGTCAGGGGGTCCGGCTCCGACAGCGCGAACGTCGCGACGTGCCGGATCACCGCATACTCGGCCTCCGCGACGTGCGACTTCGAGAGACCCGATGCCGGCAGTTCGTCGTTGCCGACGGGCTCTTGGCCGGCGGCCGTCCAAGTTGCCGGAAGCGATTCGGCGGAGTCCTCTGCTTTCGCGGTGCTGCCCGCGGAGCCCGCTGCTTGGTTCAACTCTGGCGTCACGGTGCCCACCGCCCCGTCGTCGTGGTGCGTCAGGGACTAAATGTCCGGGACGCCCTCGAGCGTTACCTGATGGGGTCTGTCAGCACCGTCGGGCATTGAGCGGATACCAGTCCTACCGATGGCCGTTGAGCGATGGGAGGGCACCCTCGTCGCCGAGACGGCGGCGCATCCGTAGCATGTGGGTCTTGACCGTGTTCGGGGAGATCACCAGACGCTCGGCGATTTCACGAGGCCGAACACCGTCGTTTAGGAGGTCGAAGATTTCTTGTTGACGAGACGTCAGGACCTCGCAGGAGTTTGCGACAGACAGAGCCCGAACGGCGGCGGTACTTAGCGCTGCCCGCCCCCGCCGCATTAGGTCGACGGCACCGAGGAACTCGTCCGGCTGACAACACATGTCGAGCACTCCAGACGCCCCCGCTCGGACCAGCGCGACCTCATGCCGTACCTCGCATTGGCTAGTGAGGACGAGGACCTTGGCATTGCTGGCCTCCTGATGGATCACGGTGAGGAGGGATGGGACCTGCGTGTCGTTCACTAGGACCACCAATTGAGGCCGGTGGACACGCCAGCCAGCGTGCAGCTCGCATGGTTTTGACGCTGTCCCAACGACACGGAGGCTCGGTGCCGCAGACTCGATCCATGCCCGTACACCGGCGGTCATGAGCGGGGTCCGCGACGCGATGAGAACAGTGCAGCCGCCCGCGCTGCCCGTCGCGGGGAAGGAAGGTGCGCCGTCGTATGAGTTGTCGTGCGGTACCTGCAAGAGTCACCGCGCTCCGGGAACAGCCGGGCGCACCGCGACGACGCGTCCATCGTCACCACGGGCGACGACCCTCGCCGCCATCAACTGCTCGAGAGTTACGCTCGCGGGAATCAAGAAGTAGCCGCCGCTCACGGTTCCCGGGATCGTGCGGTCCGTGGTTTGCAGGTCAACAGTGTGTACTGGGGACCCGGCACGCCCCGCGACGAATCCCTTCCCGAGCGGGTACCGGGTTAGACACACTGACACCAACTCGCCGATGGCGGTTGGCGGACACATACCGACAGCTTCACGGGAAATCGTCGTTTCGCGCGACGACGACGGCTGCGTCGTGACATCGATGAGGTACTCGTCGTTTGATGTGCGGCCCGTCCAGAGGCCCCATGTGCTGCTTGCCGTCGCGATCTGAATCGGATGGCCGAGGGTCGACGGAATCACTCGGAGATCTCTTGGAAGGCCGCCGCGCTGGGTCGGCACCCTGCCGCTAAACATGCTTGGAATCGAGCCGTTGAGTGCAGCGACGGCCGCGGCGCCCCCGATCACCAGAGCAGCCGATGCCACCAGTAGTGGGCGCCACCTGGCAGGACGGTGCGTCCGCGATGCGGGCGGCGCGGACTGCAACGCTTGATGCGGCGTGTCGGAAGTGGGGTCGGTCGACGTAATTCGAGCCAGGAGATCGTCGGCCCAGGAGACGCCTGCGAGTTCGGCGATGCGCGCTCGGTCGACCGGGTCGCTGGCGCGGAGCCGCTCGATTAGCGCTCGTGCGCGGCGAGTCACTGGATCGCCTCCCGGTCTGCCGGCGGGTCATCGAGCGCACGGACTGACGCAAGCTCGACGGATAGGCGCTTTCGCGCACGGTGAAGACGTACGCGAAGCGCTGCCACCGAACATCCTGCAGTCGCCGCAAGCTGTTGGCGGCTGAGGCCGTCCCATGCCTCCAAACACAGCAGTTCGCGATCGTCGGCCGGGATCCGATTGAGGGCCACAATGAGATCGGGGTCATCGCCAACCGCGTTCGAGACAAGATCGCGACGACGTTCCTCATCGATGAGACGATCGGCCAATGCTGATTGGCGTGCCGCGCCGCGCCGCTGATTGAGCAACACGTTCCTCGCGACGACCAACAACCAAGGCAGGGGATCGGCGGGGATATCCGACATCCGTCGCCAGGCAATCAGGAATGTCTCTGCGGCGATATCTGGAGCTGTACCAGGGTCCGATCGTCGCGCTGCGTACGCTAGGACGGCGGGTAGGTGCTGCCGGTAGAGCTTCTCGAAGCTCCGATTGGCGGAGACAGCGGACTCCATTAGTCGGTGGATTTCCCGATGCCGCCGACGTGCTGGGTCCGCGATGTCGTCCAGCTCTCTCGCCCTCCGAGGCCCGGGAAGACGCCCGTTCTCCACGCGCGTGTCGCTGGCGGTGCTGGAACCATTCGGAGTCACCGACTATCGCAGACTCGCGGAACGCCGGAAGGCGCGGAGCTGGCTCCGCGGCGGCGACATGCCCGCCCTCTTGACGTGACCGCACAGGCGCTCGGATCGCCGCTATCCAGGCATCCGGCAACGCGGCGCGCCCGGCGCCCGGCCATGTCGGTCACGTCGCGATCGAGAACGTCGCGAGAACCTGACAGACGGTAGCTGCACCGGGATCGGCCGCCAGCGGGAAGGGGCGACCATGGAAAGGAGTTCGCTGAATGTGGTGCCATGGTGCCCAACATATGTCCGGCCCCGTGCAACGCGTTACCGGAGTGCGGATCCCGTCGCGGTTCCCCTTCCAGGGCCTCGGGGCCACGCCCCGAGGCAGCTACGCGCTACCCTGCTGCGGTGTTGTGTTCCGCGACAAGCTCGGGTATCCCGAGGTCCGATGATCCGATGACGCCGCCGGCTGAGCCATACGTGGTGAACGAACGGGGTGCAGCTGGCACAACCCCTGTGGAGTCGCTGCCAGGCAGCTGCATGATCCACGTCTTGTTGTGGACGGGTCCGCTGACTGTTGTTCCATCCGAGTAGGACGCGACCACGTTTGAGGCATTGGGGCCTGCCGTACCGGCTACGATAAGCGGGGTGCCGGGCCCCCCGAGCGCAGCGATGCAGAACGCGGCTGATCCGGTACTTGGACACTGGCCGAAGGCGAGCGGGCGGTCCGGGAGGCTCAGCATGACTTCGCTGTGCTGACCGTTATCTGAGACCTGGTACGTCCAAAGGCTGACGTTACCGAGGTCTGTTGCCGCCGCACTCGCCTCCGACAGCGTGCCGGGCACGAGTGGTCGCTGAGACGAGGTTATGAACGTCGATGCGTCTGCGCTCGTCAGTTCTGGAGCCGCTGCCGAGCTGGTCGCAGCCGATGCCACAATGGGAACGACAACCCCGAGCGCCAAGACTGTTGCGCCCGTTGCCGACCAGCGGGCAAGCGTTCGGCGCCGAGTGAGGCGCCCACGAATAGATGATCTCACGTGCCCTCCTCGCGGACGTTCCGCAGTTGAATCAGTTGTACCAAGAGCAATAGCCGCTCTCGGTGTAGCTGCCGTCGTTCAGACACCAGGCGCGCGTTGCGATTCCGAGGGGCGATCCGTTCTGTACGAACTGGTACGACCACGTCTCGCTTTCGATGACGCCGGAGGTGTTCTCGAACCTGATGTGGACGACATCAGACGATTTCGTGGTCGACATGCGGTCATAGTTCATGACCACGTTGCTGTTGACTGGATTGAGCCAGCTGCCACCTGAGCCGAGACTTCCATTTGCGTAGGTATGGGTCGTCGCCACGGCGGGGACTGCAGCCAGTCCTGCAATGAGAAGCCCATACAGGGCAGGGCGCCGCCATCGATTCATGCGCGCTCCAATTCATGTCGTTGGTGTCCTGATGCGGTAAAGATCGAGTCACCCCCCTACGTGCCCAACCACCGTAGGAACCGCAATTTGATGCCGTCAATCACCCCCGCGGGTTACCCCGTGTCAACCCACGGGGTGATCCTTCCCGGGCCGCCACCGTGAAGAGGCGAACGATGTGCCCGCCCGGCACGTCGAATTCCTAGGCGAGAGTTCCGCTTCTGCCGCGGAAGCTGTAACACGGGAGCGCGAAGTGGACATTGATCAATCGACGGGGAGCCGAAGGCTCACGTCGTGTGCCGTTCCCTCACGAGCACAGGACAGATGCACAGTTCCGAGCCTCGATCATGGCTGCAACACGTCACGCACTCCCGTCGATGCGGATTCGCCGAGCGACGACTTGTACACGCCGTCACGCCGCCGCCCTTGTTCGAAACCACGAAAGACCCTGCGCGCGCCACGTCCGTCCAGGTGCTATTGGGGCGCCCGTGAGTCCTCGTTCCTGGTCGGCCACTTCGCACTGCGGTGACGGAAAGTCACGCGGGTGGGCACGGATTAGTGCTTGTGCCGGCGTCGTGTCTCTCGCCTCCGGCGCGTTGCTGCTGTCTGCGATCGCGGGCGCGTTTGGGGGCGTGCCAAGCGGCTTCGAACTCGGGCGCTGGCTGTCGCAGCCGTCTTCACAGCTCGCGGTGTCGAACCTGTCGGCCACGTCGGTTCTGGTCGGTCCGGGTTCGTCCTACCTATCCCCAGGCGGCACAGGTGACGTCTGGATCCAGATCTCGAACCCGAACTCATTTCCGGTCGAAATTACGGCAGTTACCCTCCCGCGATCGAGCATTGACGCGAGCGGGCGTCAGATTCGGGGCCACGGCGGCCCGCACCGTGGCTGTGGGGGAAATCTGCAATCTGGAGTGACATGGCGCGGTGCACGGCCGAATACCACGAGCGTCCACATACTGACGGCCCCAATCGTCATTGGGGCGAGCGGAAGCGGCGACAACCCTCTGACCGTGAAGCTGGCAGATGCTGCCAGGATGGACGTAACCGTGCCAGCTTCCTGCGAGTCAACGGTGTTCGACATGCCGTCGCTCGCCGGCCTCACTACAAGGCGCGCGGCGTTCCCGCCCACATCCAGCCCGACCACAAGTCGCTGGTCCCCATGAGGTCGGCGGGGATTGTGGTCCGTCCGTGAACTGTGCAGTCGTGGTCCAAGAGAGTGACGAAGGTGCCTCAGGGGCCCGTGCGAGTGATCGACCTGTCGCGGGGGCGGCTCTTTAGAAAGGACGTGATGTCGCCTTGCCCGATGGCTCGGTAACCCGACGAGACGTCATCATGATGATCGAGGCCCGCTGCCAAGTAGCAGGCGTCAGCTATCGCCAAGAGGAAATCCGAGCCGCGCTCAAGGTCGCCACACCGGACCCGCCCGGAGGGCTCGATCTTTGGTCCGAGGACGCCGAATCAATCGGTTGGATTACAGCGGTCCTCGCGCCACTGCAGAACGACCACGACCCCACGGCGGTCGGGGTATTCTGCGCCGGCGCCGGATCCGTACGCAATCGGTCCGGGAAGGCATATAAGCCATCTGCCGTGGCCGGCTACCGCCGGTCGCTGGTCAATGAGATCCTGCCCGATCTCGGCACGCATCCGCTCCAACAAATTCGCCGGGAGGATATGCAGGAGTTCGTCGATCGGCTCCTGGCGAAAGGGCTCGATCCGTCGACCGTCCGCAACCACCTCATGCCCTTGCGAGTGATCTTCCGGCGCAAGCTGGCCCGCGGGGTGGTCTCTATCAATCCGACCGCTGGGCTCGAGCTGCCAGCCGTAGAGGGACGGCGTGAGCGTGTCGCAAGCCCCGCTGAGGCCGAACGCTTGCTCGGCGCCCTGCCATTCCCTGATCGCGCCGTCTGGGCAACGGCCATGTACGCCGGACTCCGGTCGGGCGAGTTGCAAGCGCTCGAGTGGTCCAACGTCGACCTGGCGACCGGCATCATCCGCGTCGAGCAGTCCTACGATCCGAAGTGCCACGAGTACGTCGCGCCGAAGAGCAAGGCCGGCCGGCGACGGGTCCCGATTCCGGCCATCCTGCGCGATGTCTTGGTTGAGCACCGGATGAACGGTGACGGCGTGGGACTTGTATTTGGACGGGCCGCAGAGCGTCCGTTCGCCAATACCGTCATCCGCGACCGCGCGCTCCGATCTTGGCGGACCGCCGGCCTCGACCCGATCGGCCTGCACGAGTGTCGCCACACCTGCGCGTCGGTGTGGATCGCGGCGGGCGTGAACGCGAAGGCGATCACCACGTTTATGGGCCATGCAAACATCAGCACCACGTATGACCTCTACGGCCACCTCATGCCGGGCGGTGAGGACGATGCGGTGGTCTTGATCGATGCATTTTATGAGCGGACTGCGACATCTAATGCGACACGCACCCCGGAACCCGCATGAAATAGGGGAATCGCGGCGGTCTCGAAAACCGTTTCGGGCTTTAGGGTCCGACGGGGGTTCAAATCCCCCCTCCTCCGTCCCTGCGCTGCCGGATCGCCGTCGCGGCCCGGGTTCCGTCCCGGTCTGCAGCGCGCGATCCGGCACCGCCGTGCCGTCTAGCGGCGCTCATCGAAGAAGCGCTGCAGCACCGCGAGCGCCTCGGTCGCCAGCACGCCGCCCTGCACCTCGGTGCGATGGAACAAGCGGGGGTCGCCGAGGATGTTGATGACGCTGCCGGCGGCACCGAGCTTCTGGTCGGGTGCGCCATAGACCACCCGCGCGACGCGGGCCTGTTGGATTGCCCCGGCGCACATCGGGCAGGGTTCGAGCGTGACGTACAGCACGGCCCCCGGCAGGCGCCAGCCGCCGAGCGTGAGTGCCGCCGTGCGCAGTGCCAACAGCTCGGCGTGTGCGGTCGGATCGCCGTGGAGTTCGCGCTCGTTGCGTCCGGTGCCGATGATGTCGCCGTCGTGCACGACGACCGCGCCGACCGGGACGTCGCCATGTTCTCCGGCGGCAACTGCCTCACGGAGCGCCATGCGCATGAAGTACTCGTCTTTGGGGAAGATCGCGCGCCGGGTCATCACGCTGCATTGTGCCCTGTCCGGCGCGCCGATCCGGGGAGGGCCGCGCACGTGGATGTGATGGGATGTGTGTCCGGCACGTCGCCCCGACCCCCCGGAGGAACGATGGCGAACCAAGGCGGGAAGTCCAATAACGGGCGTCGCGGGCGCCTGACCGTCCGTGGCACGGCGCTCGACCACGTCGAGAATGCGGACGTCCGCCTGCTCAATCGCGAGCGAGATGTCGAGTTCATCCACACCGACCCGTGGCGCGCGTTGCGGATTCTCGGCGAATTCGTCGACGGGTTCGACGCGCTGGCCCGCGTCGGGCACTGCGTGTCGGTGTTCGGGTCCGCGCGCGCGAGCGACACCGACCCGTACTACGAAGCCGCACGGGCGGTCGGCCGGGGCCTTGCCGAGGCCGGGCTGGGCGTGATCACCGGGGGCGGTCCGGGGATCATGGAGGCCGCGAACCGCGGCGCATTTGAGGCGGGCGGCATGTCGATCGGGTGCAACATCGAACTCCCACACGAGCAGCACGCCAACGAATACGTCAGCCTCCAGATCGACTTCCGCTACTTCTTCGTGCGCAAGACGATGTTTGTCAAGTACTCGGAGGGCTTCGTCGTCTTCCCCGGCGGCTTCGGGACGATGGACGAGCTGTTCGAGTCGCTGACGCTGATCCAGACCGGCAAGACGCGCGGCTTTCCCCTGGTGCTCTACGGGAGCGAGTTCTGGGACGACCTCGTGCGCTGGATGCGTCGGCGTCTGGTGGGTGACGGGCTCATCACCACAGCCGATCTCGACCTGATGCACATCGTTGACACTCCCGAGGACGCGTGCCGGGTCTTCGGCGAGCTTCACGCGGCGCACACCGCGGCGGACGAGGCGCGGTGACCGGCGCCGATCTTCGGCGGCCGGCGCCTCGGTTGTTGATCGGGGATGCGCCCACCGGTGATCCGATCGCCGATTTCGTCGGGCCGCCGCGCCGTGGCCAGCTGGGCCGTCCGTGGGTCATGGCAAACGTCGTCGCAAGCGCCGACGGCGCCACGGCCGTTGCGGGCGAATCGCGGGCGCTGTCGGGCCCCGCCGACCGGGCCGTCTTTCACGCGCTCCGCGCGATCGCCGATGCCGTGATGGCCGGTGCGGCGACGGTGCGTGCGGACCGCTACGGCCCGTTTCGTCCCGCCCCCGGCGTGGCCGACGCGCGCCAACGTCGCGGGCAGGCAGCAGCAGCGCCGATCGTCGTCGTGTCGCGCTCGCTCGACATTGACTGGGAGAGCCCGCTGTTCACCGAGGCCGAGGTCCCGACGATCGTGGCCGCCCCGGCGGATGCTCCCGCCGCCGGTCGTGCCGCCGCCCGGGACGCGGGTGAGCTGCTGGTCGCCGGAACCGGCGGCGTGGACTTCCCGGAACTGGTGTCCGAGTTGGGTCGCCGCGGTCTGCCAAGCGTGCTCTGCGAGGGCGGCCCCGGCATGTTCGCGCAGCTTGCCGAGGTGGATCTGCTCGACGAACTGTTTCTGGCGATCTCGCCGCAGCTGGTCGCCGGCGGAGCACAGCGTGTCCTGCCAGGCGCGCTGCTGGTCCCGCGGCCGGCGCTGCGGATCGCGGCACTGATGGAGGCCGACGACTTTCTGTTCGTCCGGTACGAGATCGTCCGATGACCGACCTCGGCGCCGAGGTCGCCGCCGCCCATCTGGCCGCGCTCGCCGGGCTGCAGGCACTCGCCCGGGAGATGACGCCGGCGACACCGCCGCCGGGCGTCGCGGCGCGGCTGGCCGAGCTCGTGACCGCACGGGACCCGGCGCCCGAGGCGCTGGCGTTCGCCCGCACCTACGTCTTCGCCGCCCGCGTCGGTGGGGCCGCCGCCGACCATGACCGCGCACGGCGCTGGCTCGAGGGCTGGTTGGCCGCCCCGCGGCGCACGCCGGAAGAGGCCCAGGCGGCGGTCATCGACGGGATTCGCTTTGCGCAACGGCTGCACCGGGCGCTCGGGATCGGCGGGGATCCGACCGTATGACCGGTGCCCCACCCGCCCAGGCGGTGCGCCCGCGGTCGCCCCGCGGTCGCGCCCACGCGGTGGTCGAGGGGCTGCGTGAGGCCTACCCCGAGATCGTCGTCCCGCTCGATCACGCCTCGCCGTTTCAACTGCTCGCCGCCGTCATCCTGTCTGCCCAGTGCACAGATGCGCGCGTGAACCACGTCACCCCGGCGCTGTTTGCCTACGCGCCCGACGCGGCCACGATGGCGGCCGCCGATCCCGCGGAGATCGAGCGACTCATCTATCCGACCGGGTTCTTTCGCGCCAAAACGCGCAGCCTCATCGGGATGGCCCGGGCGGTCGTGGAGCGCTTCGACGGCGAGATCCCGCAGCAGATGGAAGATCTGGTGACGCTGCCCGGGGTGGGGCGCAAGACCGCCAACGTGATCCTCGGCCACGGCTTCGGCACGCCGGGGATCGCGGTGGACACCCACGTCCTGCGGCTGTCGCAGCGCCTGGGACTCACCGAGGCGACAGATCCGGCGCGGGTCGAGCGGGACCTCTGCGCGCTGTGGCTGCGGCGCGACTGGAGCGACGCCTCGATCCGCCTGATCTTCCACGGGCGTCAGGTCTGCACCGCGCGGTCGCCCCGCTGCGGGGATTGCATCTTCCGCGGGTGGTGCCCCTCGCGGGTTACGGGCCCGGTGGCGCGGCGAGCATCGTCGCGATAGCCGGTGCCACCCGCGACCAGGTCGCACGGTGGCTGTCCCAGTGCAGATGCCCGGCAACGCCGGCGATCTCCACCCAGCGGTGACCGTCGTGCTCGCGTTGGTCGATTCGAATCTCCCCCGGCGGTGCGATGGACGCGAAGACGGTCTTGTCCAGCGTAAGACCGGGGCGGGCATGAATCGTGATCTGATCGATCACGCAGACCAGCGCGGCCGCCTCGATCGCAAGGCCGGCCTCTTCGGCGACTTCCCGGCAGCAGGCCGTGCGCGTGTCCTCGCCCGGTTCGATTCCGCCTGAGACCGGCTGCCAGAGCGCCGGATGCTTGTCGGGGACCTCGGGGGCGTGGAGGAGCAGGATGTCGGCTCCGGACCCCGTGGGCCGGACGAGCCAGCATTCGATCGAGGGGCGGATCATCCGGGGACTCCGGGCGGCCGTCGCGGCGCGGGGCCGCGACGGCCGCGGGGACTCAGTCCAGCGACCGGAGTTGGAAGGCCGTGATGATCAGCGCGACGCCCCGCAGCATGGCGGTGGCGCCGATGAAGATCAGGACGAAGGCGGCCTTCTTGGTCATGTCGCCCGCGACCAGGAACGCCAGCGCGAGCTCGATCAGACCCAGGACGAGGCGGGTCCACCACAGCTCGAGATCGCGAGTCGACAACGCCAGGATGACGTCGAACACGCCCTTGATCAGCAGCAGCCACCCGACGATGGAGGCGAGGGCGAAGAACGTGTTGCCGGGGTGGACAAACGACAGGACGGCGCCCACCACGAGCGCGACGCCGACAATGGCATGGAACCAGCGCCAGCCGCCGCGCACGGCGCCGGCGGTCAGGAGCTCCTCGGCCCCGGCGACCAGGAACACGATCCCGATCAGGATGCCGACGGCGTTCACCGAATGCACGTTGAGCCGGAATACGACCAGCGAGAAGATCACCCAGAGGATGCCAAGGATCAGCGGGACCCACCACAGACGGCGCAGGGCACCGACGAACTCGTAGGTCAGGGCGTCGCCGGACGGCAGCGGCGATGTTGCGGTCGACACGGGGTATGGCTCCTTCGGTTGCGGGGTTGGTCTTCCTCAACATTGTCGCCGGAGGTCCCGTTTCCTGTGTGGTCACCGCGGGGGCGACGGGCACCCAGCGATCGCCGCGCCGGGGGGTTGTGCTTCCCGGGCGAGGTGCCGATACACCGGGCACGGGCACCGCCCGGAGCCGATCAGGACATGATCAGGGGGACGACGGTGAAGGCACAGATCGCACGCGTGAGCACAGTGGCAGTCTTGGCGCTCGGGGTCCTTGGGGTCCCGGCCGCGATGGCATGCGGAGGCGGGCACGGCGGGAGTCACGACGGCCGCACGACGTCGTCGTCTGAGGGCTCGCATCGGCACGACCGAGGGTGGCACCACGTCACCGACACCTCCGGGCAGCCGACGACCTCGGGGCAGCACGACGGTCACTGCGGCGGGTCCACGGGCGGCAACCCCGGGACATCCGGGGACGGCGGCGGGACCACTCTGACGCCGCCCCTCACGCTCTAGGCGCGACCGGCTCGCCGGGATCGTCGCCGCGCCCGGGATGGGGCGTGGCGACGATCCCGGCAGGCTGCCGCGTGTCGGACTGGGCGCCGGACGCGGTGGGCCGACCGGGGAGCTCGGCCCACCGCGTCTCGCGTCTCAGTTGCTCGTGATGCCGCCGGTCACTCGGCGGTCAACTCCCTGCGGGCATCGGCCATGACCGCGCGCGCCTCCGGGTCCAGCTCGGGGTACCTCGGGTCGATCGCCGCGAGAGCGTCGATCAGGATCCCTGCGGTCGCGACGCGGGCGAACCACTTGTGGTCAGCCGGGACGACGTGCCACGGTGCCCACTCGGTGCTCGTGGAGCTGAGCATCTCCGAATAGGCCTTCTGGTACGACCCCCAGTGCTCGCGTTCGGCGAGGTCGTCGGGCGAGAACTTCCAGTTGCGGGACGGGTCGTCGATCCGCGACAGCAGTCGCCTGCGCTGCTCGTCCCGGGACAGGTGCAGAAAGACCTTGACGATGTGGACGCCGTTGGCCGTCAGGTACCGCTCCCAGTCGTTGATCTCGCCGTAGCGCCGCTCCCAAAAACGGTTCGACGGATCGGTCGCCGGCAGCGGTTCGTGCGCCAACAGCTGCGGGTGCACCCGGACGACGAGCACCTCTTCGTAGTGGGAGCGGTTGAAGATCCCGATCCGTCCGCGTGCGGGAAGCTGGCGGTGGTAGCGCCACAGGTAGTCGTGGCTGAGATCCTCCGCCGAGGGAACCTTGAAGGAATGGACGTCGACGCCCTGGGGGTTCACGCCGCTCATGACGTGCTTGATCGTGCCGTCCTTGCCGCTCGCGTCGATGCCCTGGATGATCAGCAGCATGGCGTAGGTGTCCTGCGCGGCCAGCCGCCGCTGGTAGTCCGACAACAGTTCGACGCCCTCGGCGAGTCGCCGCCCCGCCTGGTCTTTCGTCAGCGCGCCGAAGGTGTCGCCGGGATCCCAATCCCGCTCGAGGCGGACCCGCCGTCCGGGGTGGACGCGCATGGGCGCGATCATGTTCCGGACGAACTCATGCCGGTCGCTCACGGTGCGATCCTTGGTTGCCGCCGGGACATGGGGCGCCGATGCGGGGCCCGCCAATGAGGATACCCGGGCATTCGGTAGGGCCCGCGGGCGTCAGTTGGCGAGCTGAATGGCCTTCACGATGAGCAGCAGGACCGCGACGACGAGATAGACCCGCAGGATCCACATTGCCAGCCGCACGGGAAACGTCAGCGTCGGCCTGGACAACAGCGCGGCCTGCGGCATCGTCCACGACTCGCGCGCCGACTCGTGGCGCGGCGTCTCCGGGGCCACCCGTCGATTGCTGATGACGATCGCGATCGCGAAGGCGATCAGGCCAATGCCGAGGCCGATCGCCAACTCGACGGTCAGCCGGGGGACGTTCACGCCGGGAAACAGCGTCGTGACGATCAGGATTCCGGAGAGGACCAGCAGGACGCCGAGGATCACCATCGCGACGGCGTTCAGCCAGGCGCGGTTGACCCACGGGCCGAGCACGTCGCGGTCGTTGCAGAGAATCAGCAGGAACACGCTCGCGCTGGGCAGGAGCACGCCGGCCAGGGCCTGCACCGAGGTGGTGATCACGCCGAGCGGCGCGTTGGGGATCAGGACGATCGCCGCCGCAAGCACGACGAAGCTGATGAACGAGGCGTAGAACCCCTTGGCGTCGCGAATGCCGCGGTGCAGCGAGTGGCGGATCCCAAAGGTGTCGCCGACGGCATACGAGGTGGCGAGCGTCACCGCCCCGGCGCCGATCAGCGACGCGTTCAGGAGGATAACCGCGTACATCGTGCCCGCGGCCGGCCCGACCGCGGTCCGCAGCCCCGCGGCGACGCCGCCGGCATCGGTGAAGTGCCCGGCCAGCGCGGTGCCGCCGAATGCCGCGGCACAGATCGCGATGAGCGCGCCGGCGCCGACGACGGTGATCACCGAGCCCAGCACCGTGTCGATTCGCTCGTAGTTGATCCAGCGTGTGGTGATCCGCTTGTCGATGATGTTCGACTGCTGGAAGAACAACTGCCACGGTGCGACGGTCGTGCCGACGATCGCGATGATCAAGAGCACCGAGGTGGAGTTCGCGCCTCCCTGGATACCGGGCACGACGATGTGGTGGCTGACCGACGCGCCTGAGGGGTGGCTCATGATCAGCAGCGGAATGATCAGCAGGTTGGCGGCCACGAACAGGAACATGAACCGCTCCCAGCGTCGGAAGCTGCCGCTCGCGGTCACCGCCACCAGCAGTGCGGCGGCGATCGGCACCGAGACGTAGTCGCTGACGCCGAAGTACCCGAGCGCCAGCGCGACCCCGATGAACTCGGTCACGATCGTCAGGAAGTTGAGGATGAACAGGTCGATGACCGAGAACGCTCCCCAGAACTTCCCGAACCGCTCGAAGATGAGCTTCCCGTGGCCGACGCCGGTGACCGCGCCGAGTCGGATCACCATCTCCTGGTTGACGATGAGCACCGGCACCAGCAGCACCAGCACCCAGAGCAGGCTCGTGCCGTAGTTCTGGCCGGCCTGGCTGTAGGTCGAGACGCCGCCGGCGTCGTTGTCGCCGACCATGACGATGATCCCGGGTCCGAGCACGGCGAGCATCGCAAGGAGCCGCCCGCGCACCCCGGTGCGCCCGTGTTCATGCTGGCCGATGGTGCCGAAGGCACCCTTGATGTCACCGATGTGGGCCGAATCCAGGGCAGACGGCGTCGGAACGGACGCGCCGTCTGGTGCACGCTGAGTCTGATCGCTCATCGCGGGCCTCCCGGGAATACAGCAGTCGTGCGGGGTGCTGACCGTCCGCGCGCGCCGATTCAGCCGATGAGAGCCGCGGGCACGCTACGTGCCTGTGGCGACCCCCGGTGACCCGGCAAGGCGCGGACGCTCGGTACTGTGGGGTGTGTCGGTATCCGTCATTTCGTTGCCAGGCTGGGGTGTGCGCACCGGGTCTGGGCGCCTTGAGACGGTACCACGCACGAGGGGTCGGTCAACCTTCGCCGATGGCTTCGGCACGCCGTTTCCACTCGTCCGGGATAAGTGTTTCAAGCAGGTCATCGACGGTCACGACACCCAGCATGCGGTCCTCGTGGTCGACCACCGGAATCATCGTCAGGTTGTAGTCCGACATGATCACCGCGATGTCCGAGACCTCTGCGTCGGTATTCAGGTGTCGCGGCACCGTCTCGACGACCTCAGACAGCAGCACGTCGTCCTCGTGGCGCAGCAGGCGGGCCAGGCGGATCGCGCCGTTCAGGCGCCCGGAGCCGTCGTGGGTGAAGATCGTCTGGAGCGCCTCCGGGGCCAGGTCCGTGTCCCGGACCGCGGCGATCGCGGCGCCGACGGCGGTGCGGGCGTCGAGGCACATGAAATCGAGCCCCATCATTCCGCCGGCCGACGACGGGTGGAATCCCAGCAGGGTGCGCACCTTGCGCTGGTGGGTGACCGGCAGCAGCTCGAGCACCGGCAGGCGCCGGTCCTGGCCGAGTTCCATGATCAGGTCGGCGGCGTCGTCCGGGGCCATGCGGCCGATCAGATTGGCAGTGTCCTCGTCGGAGCGGTCGTCCAGGAACTCGAGTTGGTGCTCGACGTCCATCTCCTCGAAGACGTCGGCCTCGAGCTCGGAGTTGTGCCGGACGGCATCGATGATCTCCTGGCCCTCCTCGTGGGATGCGGCCTCGACGAGATCGGCGATCTGGGCGGGGTGCAGTCGCGCCAGTTCGGTCGCCGGCAGCCCATCGCCGGCGCCGGGAACGTGGCTAAGAAACGGGCGCACGCTCGTCCAGTCGAGAAATGGCCGGATCGGCGGCTGGCGCTTGGAGCGGGGCAGCAGGCGACGCAGGAGCGCGCCGAACGACGTATCGATGCCGACGACACACCAGCGGTCACCGATCCGGGCGAGCTCGATCTCGTTCGCCCGGACAAGGTGGGCCCCGGTGAGGTTGATCAGGCGCCGACCGAGCACGTCTTCGCGCAGCAGGACCTCGCCCTGGCGCCGCTCGAAGCGGCGCATGTCGAAGCGTTCCCTGGCGAGTCGCATCTTGCCGGGCTCAATCGCGGCGATCAGCTCAACCGGCAGGAACACGTCGCGCCCGCTGACATTCGCGGTGATCCCCACGACCGGCGCGTAGCCGCCGTCGGAGATCCGGACGAGGACGTCCGAAACGCGGCCGAGCCGGTCGCCGACGCGATCCAGCAACGGGACCTTGGTCACCTGGGTGAGGTGAAGGATCCGTGGGGTCATTGTCGGTAACGATACGCGTGCCCGGTGCGGATGACCATCGACCCGTCGTCAGCTGGCTGCAACACCGCCTCCGCCATATGGAATCCGGGCGGTAGTCTGCCGGTGCCCGCCGCCGGGCCCCGGCGGCCCGATGACACGTGAGGCTGGACACCGTGATCGCTCCCGACGAACCGACTCCCCCCGCCGCCGACGGCGACGCCGCGCCCGAGGCGGGCGAGCGGGCATTCCGGCGCGGGCTCGTTCTGCTGTACGACGAGGCGGACGTCGAGGGCGCCGAGGCCGCGTGGGTGGAGGCGGATAGTCTTGGCCATCCCGGCGCCGCAACCCACCTGGGCCTCGTCGCCTACCACGAGCGTCGGGACGTCACGGCGGCCGAGGCGGCCTATGCCCGGGGCGCGGAGCGCGGTGACGGCAACGGGGCGTTTCACCTGGGGCTGTTACGCGAGCTGCGCGGAGATCTCGAAGGCGCCGAGGTGGCATTTGCCGAGGGCGATGCCCTCGGGCACGGCGGCGCCGCCGCGAATCTCGGCGTCGCGTTGCACGAGCGGGGCGAGGTCGACGCGGCCGCGGCGGCGTTTGCCCGCGCCGACGCGCGCGGCCACCCCGGCGGGGCCTTCAATCTCGGTGTGATCCTGGAGGCTCGCGGGGATACCGATGCTGCCCTGGCGGCCTACGCGCGTGCCCATGAGCGCGGCGAGGCCGGCGCCGACGACGCGATCCGACGTCTCCAGGCCCCCTGACCGCCGCCCGCGGGCTCAAGTCTGCGCGCCAGGTGCCGACATCTGTGGGTGAGGTCGCTCATGGATCTCCTGTTCCGCCGTCCGTCCGGGGGTACGCCAAGGATCGGCCGCACCCCGGGCGGCAGCGTGTGAACCGCCTGCGATACAGTGGCGTGCGACGCGTCAGGACATCGACGGGCCTCGCCTCGCCGGGCTGCGCGTCGCGGACGTGCCCGAGATCGGTCCACGGTCGTAGCCCTTCCGCGGCGCTGGGCGCCGCGCCCCTGTCCGATTCCGCGCGCTGGCGGCGCGCTGCGAGGTGAACGTGAGCGATTCAGTGGCGACCGCGACCGTCGCCGTTTCGGATGAGCGCCACACCAACCGGTGGGTTGTGCTGGTGCTCGTCTGCATGGCCCAGTTCATGGTGGTGCTCGACTCGACGATCGTGAATGTGGCGCTGCCGGCGATCCAGCACAGCCTGCACTTCACCGTCAACAGCCTTCAGTGGGTGGTCAACGCATACACACTGGTGCTTGGCGGCTTCCTGCTTTTGGGTGGCAGGGCCGGCGACCTGTTCGGACGCAAGCGCCTGTTTCTGATCGGCGTCGTGATCTTCACGGTCGCATCGCTGATGAACGCCCTCGGCACCACCGCGGGCATGCTGATCCTGTTCCGCGGTGTTCAGGGCTTCGGCGCGGCGCTGATCTCGCCGATCGCGTTGTCGATCGTGACGACCACGTTCACCGACGGTCGTGAGCGGGCGAAAGCACTGGCGGTCTGGGCCGTCATCGCCGTCGGCGGGGCATCGATCGGCCTCATCATTGGCGGAGCGCTCACCGAGTATCTGAGCTGGCGCTGGAACTTCTTCATCAACATTCCCGTCGGGATCGCCGTGGTCACCGTATCGTGGCGCCTGCTGCCGAGGATGGCGCCAACGCGGTCCCACGGGTTCCGTGAATTCGACATCGGCGGTGCCGTCACCGCGACCGCTGGCCTCATGTCGATCGTCTACGGCATCGTCGGGGCCAATCAATACGGCTGGACCGACGCTCGCACGCTCGGATTCATGGCGGTCGGCGTCGCCCTGCTGGTGGTCTTCGTCGTGATCGAGTCGCGTGTGGAGGACCCGCTCGTGCGGCTTGGGATCTTCCGCGTTCGGACGCTGCGGGCCGCCGACGTCACGATGCTGATCGTCAGCGGAGGAATGTTTTCGGTCTTCTTCTTCGCGTCGCTCTACGTCCAAGAGGTGCTCGGGTTCAGCCCGCTGCGGGCGGGTCTCGGGTTTCTCCCGCTCACCGCCGCAATCGTCCTTTCGGCGGGCCTCGCCCAGCGCGTGATCGGGCCGCTGGGCATCAAGCTGACCGCGCTCATCGGGCTCACCGTGGCCGCGATCGGGCTGGCGATGATGACGACGATCTCCGCGCAGGGCAGCTACACGACCGAGGTCCTCCCGGGCCTGGTCGTGATGGGGCTCGGTCTGGGGCTCACCTTCATGCCGCTGACAATGCTCGCCACCTACGGCACCGACGCCGACGACGCCGGACTGGCGTCGGGCCTGCTCAACGCATCGCAGCAGGTCGGGGGTGCGTTGGGCCTCGCGATCCTCTCGACCCTCGCCGCGCACATGACCACCTCGCACCTCGCCGGCCTCGGCCGCGCCACGACCCAGCTGGACAAGGCGACCGCGGCGGTCAGCGGGTATCGCGCGGCGTTCATCGCCGGAGCGGCGATGATGGTCCTGGGCGCCGTGCTGCTGGCCCTGATGATCAACTCGCGTGAGGCGCGCGTCGACCAGGCCGCCGTGCCGATCCCGCTCGATGGGTAGTCGGGGGCACCGCCTCCGCGAGCCGTTGCGCGGCATCCACCGCCCGGCGCGCTGGTACGAGCGCTTCACCGACCGCCCGTTCAAGACCGCGTGGCTGGTCCTCAGCTGCGTCACCCTGGGGCTCACGATCATCGGCGGAATCGCAATCCGGATCGTCGATCCGGACAACATCCACTCGATCGGCGACGGCCTCTGGTGGTCGATCCAGACGGTCACCACCGTCGGTTACGGCGACATCGTCCCCAAGACCACCGCCGGCCGCTTCGTCGGTGTCGCGGTCATGATGACCGGGATTGCGTTCATGACGGTCACGACCGCGGCCGTCACCAACCTGTTCATCGAGGCCGCACGCAAACGGCGCGCGCCCGACACGGGTCCGTCGGTCGACGACGTCGCGCGACTGCACGAGCGGATCGACACGCTGATCGACGAGGTCCGGGCACTGCGCGCCGATCGCGACGGCAAGGACCCGCCGTCATGACCACGGCCGCGCCGACGTCATGAGACCGGCGGCCGTGCCGCGACTCCGGATCCCTCCGGGCCGCTAGGAGGCAATCGAACGGCGCCGGAACGTCACGAGCGCGACCGCCAGCAACACGACCGCCCCGACCGGCAACACCACCAGCGGCAAGGCGTCGACGCTCCCGCCCGGCAGGCGCGGGACGTGGGTGAATGCCGACAGGTCGAGGATCGCGCGGGGGAGCTTGAGCAACGGCCCGAAGAAGCTGATGATGAACGTGGCCGTGATGATCGACCAGGCGAGCACCGACATCCGCGGCACGGTGCCGAACAGGACCGCGGTCACCCCGATGATCAGCCAGACGGCCGGGATCTGCACGAGGGCGCCGGCGAACACCGCGCCTATCGAGGTCGACGCCCCGTCGAGGTTGGCCGTCACGCCGGCGCTCAGCGCGCCGACAATGACCACCAGCGCGGAGCCGGCGAGCGCGAAGAGCAGATGGCTCGCCAGCCACCGGTCGCGGGTCAGCGGCGTCGAGAGCAACAGCTCGACCCGACCCTCGACCTCCTCGGTGCGAGCGGTCAGGAGCGCCTGAATGCCGTACACCGTACCGACGATGCCCATCAGTCCGATGATCTCCGCCAGGTACAGCGCCACGAAGTCATGGCCGGTCCCGAGAAACGTCTTTGCGAGCGCGCTGTTGGCGATCACCGACGCGATTGACCGGGCGACCGATCCGATCAGCGTCCCGTAGACGGCGAGCCCAAGCGACCAGCCGATGAGGCGCCCGCGGTGCAGGCGCCAGGCGAGCCCGAACGCGCCGGACAGGCGCGGTGACGCGTCGACGGGCCCGTGATGGGCAGCGATGAGGCCGCGGCCGAAATCGCGTCGGGCCGCCAGTCGCGCCGCGAGCACGGTGAGCGCCACCGTCGCGGCGGCTGACAGCACGAGCATCCACCACCGGTTGGCCGAGAACGGGTTCATCTTCTCGGTCCAGCCGAGCGGCGAGACCCACGTCACCCAGTGGAATGCGGAGGCGTCGCCCCAGGCCCGGATCAGATAGGCGAGTGCGAGGATGCCGACCGACAGGCTGATGGCGGTACGGGCGAAGCTTGCGATCTGCGCGGCGACCGCGGCCACCGCGGCGAAGACGATGCCCGCCGCCGCGACCGAGGCTGCGAACGCAATCGCCCCGGCCGTTCCCCCGCCCGACGCGACCAGGCCGATCGCGATAGCCGCGCCCACCGCCAGCGAGGCGATGACGGCGGTCGCCACGCCGGACGCCAGCGGTGCGTATCGGCCGACGCAACCGGCGGCCAGCAGCTCGGTCCGGCCGGTCTCCTCGTCGGAGCGCGTGTGGCGCACGACGGTCAGGATGCTCATCACGGCCGCGAACACCCCGGTGATCACGACCGTGCGCCACGCTGTGTACCCACCGGCCCCGGTCAGGTTCGAGGCCGGACCGAGCAGCAGCGAGAACGACGGGTTCGACCGGAGCGTCGCCGACAGGGCGAGGCGGTCGGCCTGGGTGGGATAGGTCGTCGCATACGTCGCGTATGTGACCACCGGGATGAAGGTAATGCCGAGTACCCACACCAATAGCCGCACGCGATCCAGGCGGACCGCATGCCGGATGAGGACCCCGACCCCGGTCAGCGGTTCGTTCACTCGGGCCGGTCCGCGTACTCGCGCA
Source organism: Thermoleophilia bacterium (assembly GCA_017882545.1). Lineage (GTDB taxonomy): Bacteria > Actinomycetota > Thermoleophilia > Miltoncostaeales > Miltoncostaeaceae > CAITWD01. Next base: position 19,143 of record JADGPG010000024.1, on the reverse strand, counting down.
GGAACAGCTCTTCGAGCGTTGGCGGCTGGGTCACTAGCGACACGATTCCGCAGCCGGCCAGGCGACCCATGAACCCGGTCAGTACTGGCGTCTCGATACTCAGACGCACGCGCGCGTCGTGGACGGCCAGGTCGTGCACGCCCTCCCAGGACGCGAGATCGTCGGGAATCCGATCAAGTGTCGCGACGACGGTGGTTCTGGTCACCCGCCGGAGCTCGTCGAGGGTCCCCCGCTGCACGACGGCACCCTGGCGCAGGATGCTCACGCGGTCGCAGAGCGCTTCGACCTCGGACAGGATATGGCTCGACAGCAGCACCGTGCGGCCCGCCGCCTTGGCCTCCTCGATGCACCGCTGGAACACCGATTCCATCAGCGGGTCGAGACCCGATGTCGGCTCGTCGAGGATGAGCAGCTCGACCTCGGAGGCGAGCGCCGCCACGAGGGCGACCTTTTGGCGGTTGCCTTTCGAGTAGCTGCGTCCGGTCTTGGTGGGGTCGAGGTCAAACCGCTCGAGCAGCTCCGCCTTGCGGCGGGGGTCGAACCCGCCTCGCAGCCGCCCGAGCAGGTCGATCGCCTCGCCGCCGGACAGCTGCGGCCACAGGCTGACCTCGCCGGGGACGTAGGCGAGGCGGCGGTGGAGCGCCACCGTGTCGCGCCAGGGGTCACCGCCAAGGAGGACCACCTCGCCCGCGTCGGCATGCAGCAGCCCGAGGAGGATGCGGATCGTCGTTGACTTTCCGGACCCGTTGGGCCCGACAAACCCGTGCACCTCGCCCGTGGCGACCTCCAGATCGAGTCCGTCGAGGGCCACGGTGTTGCCGAAGGTCTTTCGGAGCCCGTGGATGGTGATGGTGTCGTGCAGGTGTCCCCCCGGGTCGGCACGGCAGTATCCGCAACGATATGCGTACCGGCGCGGCGATGCGGCGGCGGGCGGGCCTGTCGGGGCGGGCCGGTACCATCCCGGCATGGCAGAGCCTCCGACCGCGCGACCCGCCATCTGCCTGAACATGATCGTCCGGGATGAGGCGCACATCGTCCACGAGGTCCTGGAGGCGGTCGCGCCATACATCTCCTCGTGGGTCATCGTCGACACGGGGTCCGACGACGGGACCCCGGAGGCCATCCGAACGCAGATGCGGGAGCTCGGGATCCCCGGGGAGTTGCACGAGCGTCCGTGGCGAAACTTCGGTCACAATCGGTCCGAGGCGCTCGCGCTCGCCCAGGGGCACGGCGACTACATATGGGTCATGGACGCCGACGACACGGTCGTCGGCACGCCCGACTTCTCGGGCCTGACCGCGGACGTGTACATGCTGCGATACGGCGCAGAGTTCAGCTACTGGCGTCGTCAACTGTTCCGTGACGGGCTGCGCTGGCGGTACGAGGGGGTCGTCCACGAATATGCGGTGTGCGACGACCCCGCCGACGAAGAGCGTCTCGAGGGCGAATACCACATCGAATCCCGACGCCTCGGCGGGCGCAATCTCGATCCCAAAAAGTACGCGCGCGATCGCGACCTGCTCCTGGCGGAAGTCGAACGCAATCCCGAGGACTCCCGTTCGGTCTTCTACCTGGCCCAGAGCTACTTCGATCTAGGCAATTTCGCCCGGGCGCGGGAGTGGTACGCGCGCCGGGCCGAGATGGGCGGCTGGGACGAGGAGGTCTATTACGCGCTGTTCCGCGTGGCCGAGTCGATGTCACAGCTGGGCGCGGCGTGGTCGGACGTACAGGACGCGTACCTGCGTGCGTGGGAGGCGCGACCGACCCGCGCCGAACCGCTGCACGCGATCGCGCGTCGCTACCGGATCGACCAGCGGTATCGGCTTGGGTACCTGTTCGCCGAGCGCGCCGCCGACATTCCGCTCCCGACCGACGATGCGCTGTTCGTCGCTGCCGACGTCTATGCCTGGCGCGCCATCGACGAGCAGGCGATCTGCGCGTACTGGATCGGCAAGCATCTGGAGGCGCTGGCGCTGTGCCGGCGCCTCCTGGCCGACGACGCGGTCCCCGGCGACGAGCGCGTCCGGATCGCGGCGAACCGCGACTACTCGGTACCGGCACTGCGCGAGGCCGCCACGTCGTATCCGGACGTGCTCGTCGGCCGCCTTGTCGGCGGCCGGCGCGACGCCGAGGTCACGCTTAGCGTCATCCTCGGACCCGATGTGACGCGGGCCGAACGGGCGCTCAATTCGTTTCTTCGCTGCTGCATTGACGTGCCGCGGATCGGCCGGTTTCTTGCGGTCGATGCGGGACTCACGCCGGGTGATCGCGCCGCGATCGGCGCCCGCTACCCGTCCCTGGAGTTCGTCGTGGTGCCCGCGGGCACCACTGCGTTGGCGGCGGTGAGGGCCGCTGTCGGCGGACGATTCTGGCTGCAGATCGGTGAGGGATGGGAGTTCTTCGTACCCGAGCGCCTGATCGCGCGGCTCACGGCGGTACTGGACGTCGAGACCCGTGCGCTGCAGGCCGGCATCAACCTCGACGATGCGGCGGCGCTGACCGGCCGTTGTGCATCGGTCGCGGACGCCCGACGCACCGCCGAGGCGGGTCGTTACGTGATCGCCACCGGACCGTCTGACGGCCCGTCGATGATCGAGGTCCGCCGCCTCGATGCGGTCGGCGGCATCGAGGCGGGCGCCGGCGATCCCGTCGTCGGCCTGGGACAACGGATGGCCGCGGCCGGGATGCACGCCGTGACCCTCGATGAGGTGCTTTGCATCCGGGTGGACGGGGAGTCCCACCGCAGCCGGCACGACGGGCGGACCGGGACTTGAGGTCGTCCCACTGCCGGCCGATACAAACTCCGCACGACCCTCGGGCGCAGGCACGGCCCGGGGGTCGCTTTGCGTCGTGGGGACGGTGCCGTCCGTACCGCCGCGTGCACTGGGCGCGCAGACGGATGCCGGCCATGGCCGGTCACGCAATGGTGGCGCGCTCGGGGCCGGAGCGGTGCTCGCGATGATCGTGGCGTCGAACCCGACGCGGTAGTCTCGCGGGGTGGGCAGCGGAAACCGGGGTGTGACTGCGCGATGATTGAGATCGAGCTCGAAGGGCTGTTCCGCGCGGCGGGGATCGGGGTCGCCGGGAACTTCGCGGGACATCTCGAGCAGGCCGGCGAGGCGGACGATTTCGCCAAGGTCGCGGCGGCGACGGCCGACGCGCCGAAGGGGATCTTCCCGTGGTACCGACCCGGTGCCGACGGGCAGCTGGGGACGTTCCCCATTTCGGGCACCCGGCTGGTCGAGCCGACGGCCGCGCCGCCGGTCAACCTTCAGATCGAGCCGGAGGTCGGCGTGCTGTTCCGCGTGCGCTACGCACCGGACGGAACGGTCGACGGGCTCGACCCGATGATCGCGGCCGCCTTCAACGACTGCTCGATCCGGCGACCCGGCGCCACCAAGATCAGTGAGAAGAAGAACTGGGGTCCGGCCTCCAAGGGGCTGGCCCCGCGCGGGTTTGCCGTCGGGGATCTCGAACCCGACGGCGCGCTCGCCACGCTTCGCATCGCGTCCTACCTGCGCCGCGATGGCGCCGCGCACGCGTACGGGATCGACAGCCCGGCCGCGGGATACTCATACTCTGGGCGGACGCTGATCGCGTGGATCCTGGATCGGCTTCATCATCAGGTGGGGGAGCCCGGCACGCCGCTCGAGCCGGTGGGGGCCTATCTGGCGGCCGACGGCCGGCCGGACGTCGCGGTCGTGGGGATCGGCTCGACCCGGTACACAGAGTTCGGTCAGCGGAACTTCCTTGCCTGGGGCGACCAGAGCATCGTGATCGTCTACGACGCGTCCACGCTGTCCGATCGGGACGTCGCGGCCGCGGTGGCCGACGGATCCGAGACCGATCTCGCGAACGCATCGGTGCTCACCCAGACGGTCATCCCGCCGGAGGCGGCGTAACCGGATCCCACGGAGGGGATCCGTCCCAGCGCGCGGCCGCCGGCGCAAGTGCTGCGTGCTCCATGCCGTCGGGGGCGGGGCTGGCGTACGCGTAGAATGCGGGCAGTCCGTGATGCGGGGATCGTATCGGGCGGTGTGCGATCGCCATCGCCGCCACCCACGACCCCGACTGTGCCCCCACCGCTCCGGTAAAGACGGGTCACGGCGGGGTCGATGTGTGAGGAGGTGCCCCGGAGACGGGACCGCACCGCCGACCGCGTCGGGATACGCCCCGCGACCCGACCGCTGCCGACGCGTCCCGGAGGTGCAACCGGTTAGGCTCGCCCAAGGCGTGCCCCGCCGCCGTGACCGAGTGCGGACGACCGACGACAACATGCACATGAGCCCACCGACACGCGAGCGCCCGACCCCGCACCGCGCCCCGCGGAAGGCGAACGCGTGAGCAGGCCCGTGAGCGCCCGCCTTGCACAGGTCCGCGACCTGCCCCGGCGGTTGCTCGGCAGGTCGGACGCGGGTTCCGACGAGTCGCACGGCCACATGGTCCGCAGCACGCATGCGCTGATGCTGACGACGGTCGTCAACGGCGCGCTCGGGTTTGCCTTTTGGGTGCTTGCGGCACGGCTGTATTCGACGGAGGTCGTCGGTCTCAACAGTGCGCTCGTCGCGATCATGATCACGATCGCGACACTGTCGCAGTTCAGCATCGGCGTGATGTTCGTCCGCTTCTTGCCGGAATCCAACCGGCCGCGCCAACTGATCATGGTGGGGTACGCCCTGTCGGGCGTGGTCGCGATCGTCCTCGCAGCCGCCCTGGCCATCATCATCCCGCGGGTCTCGGGGAATATCTCCGTCCTGCGCACGCACCCATGGCTCGCGGTGGTGTGGGTCCTGTCCGCGGCGCTGTGGTGCGTCTTCGGACTCCAGGACCGCGCCCTGACCGCGCTGCGGTTTACGAAGTGGGTCCCGCTCGAGAATGGCGTGTTCGGGGTCCTCAAGATCGCCATGCTGGTGGTGATGGCCGGGATCGGGGCGACGGAGGGCGTGCTGTTCGCCTGGGTGATTCCGATGGTGCTCCTGATCCTGCCGGTGAACTGGCTCGTGTTCGGGCCGGCCGCGCGCGCCCACACGCCCATCCATGAGGAAGGGGTGGTCCAGCGCTTCGGCCGTCGTCGGCTGGTGCACTATCTCGGATTTACCGGGCTTGCCACGGTGCTCGACCAGGGCATGCAGGCCGCGATCCCGCTCCTGGTGATCGGCACTCTCGGCGCCACCCAGAACGCGTACTTCTACATCCCCTTCACGATCGTGATGACCATGGAGATCCTCATCGACTCCGGCGTGACGGCACTGACTGTCGAGGGGTCGTTTGCCGCCTCGCGCCTGCGCGAGCTGACTGTGGCGCTCGGCCGGCGCCTGCTGATCATGGTCGGGCCGCTGGTCGTGGGCCTCGTGGTGTTCGCGCCGCTGGTACTGCTGTTCTTCGGCCGCGACTACGCCGACCATGGCACGACGGTACTACGGCTCCTGGCGCTCGCGAGCGTCCTGCGTGGGGCGATCTGGGTGTTCGTCGGGGTGTGCCGGGTGCAGGGCCGGGCCGTGTTCATCTTCTTCGAGAGCCTGGCGACGTCGGTCCTGGCGGTTGTGCTCATCGCGTTCGGCGCCAATCAGTGGGGGCTCAACGGCGTCGGCCTCGGATGGCTGGCCGCGAATGTGGTCGTCGCGGTGTTCTGCCTCCCCTTCTTCTGGAAGTTCATCCGCCACCCACGGGTCCCGGACGAGGGTGAGTCGGATGCCGTAATCCCGGCGGGGACCGTGGCCGGCGGCAACAACCAGTCGGCCTACTACCCGCCCGCGGTCTGGGGCGCGATGATGGCTCCCAGCGGATCGCAGTCGGCGATGGACGAGGACGCCCTCGAGGACGAACTGCGGCGCCGCGCTGGGACCGGCCGGGCCGGGCACGCCCCGCCGCCCGTCCCCGACGTGCCCGACTGAGGCGGGAGAGTCGGCCGACTAGAGTCCGTTCCCGTCTACGGAGGCGGTCATGCACCGGCCGCCCGGTCCGCGGGCGACGCTCGCTGTCACCGACAACCCCGGGAGCCCGCGCTGACGCCATCCCACGACCACGACGAGCCACATGACCACGGGCATGGAGCACACGGTCACAGCCACGGCCTGATCGACCCGTCGATCACCCGGTCGCGCGAGGGCGTGCGCGCCGTGTTGATCTCGCTCGCCGTGCTCGCCGTCGCCGCCGTCGCCCAGACGGTGATCTACCTCGCCTCGGGATCGGTGGCGCTCCTTGCCGACCTGATCCACAACTTTGGCGATGCACTGACGGCAATCCCGTTGATGATCGCGTTCCTGATGCGGTCGGAGCGCGCCGAGCGCGCCGCCGGGCTCTTCGTCGTGGCGACGATCTTCATCAGTGCCTGCGTGGCCGGGTATGAGGCGATCGTCCGCCTCATACATCCGAGTTCGCCGTCGCACCTCTGGGCGCTCGCGGCGGCCGGGGCGATCGGATATCTCGGCAACTACGGGGCCGCACGCGTGCGGACGCGCGCCGGCCACCACCTCAACAGCCCCGCCCTCATCGCGGACGGCAACCACGCCCGCGCCGATGCGTACGTGTCGCTCGCCGTCGTGGCGTCGGCGCTCGTCGTCGCTGCCGGGTTGCCGATTGCCGACCCCCTGATCGGTCTTGGAATCACCGTGGTCATCCTCCGGATCACCTGGCAGTCGTGGCGTACGATCCGCGCCGGGGTGCCGCACTCCTAGCCGTCGGCTGCCGGGGCGGGCCGTGCGGCGCAGTAGAGTTGGTGCGCCCGGGACCCGCCGATCGCCACGTCCGGGCACCGCCCGAGCACCCTCATATGAGGAGCCCCGATGTCGGAATGGACGGCAGGAACGCGTCGTGCGAGAGTGCCGATCTGGACGGCGTCCGGCGCGATCTTTCGGGAGGCCGTGATCACCGGCAGCGTCGGACGCCAGTACCGCACGTCCGCGGCGATGCGCTCCACGTAGGCCGCAGGATGACGGGGGATTACACGGCATCGTGACGACCGCGCCTCCGGAGCTGGCCGGCAGATCCGCGTCCCCGGCGAGTTCGCAGATGCTCGCGGGCCGGGGCCTCGGCGCGGCGGTGTGGTCGTGGGTCCTGTCTCGGGCGATCATCATCGCCGCGGGCATCGTCGGGTCCGTCTGGCTCGGACCGGGCCACTACGGACGGCACCCGTCGGTGCCCGGATGGTTGACGCTGCTCGGCTCGTGGGATGTCAACTGGTATCTGCGGATCGCCACCCACGGCTACGAGCATGCGGGACCGACGGTCGTGCAGCACTGGTCGGACTACGCGTTCTTCCCCCTCCTGCCGCTGATCATGCGGATCGGGGTCGTCACGGAGACGAACCCGTTCGTCTGGGGATTGGTGGCAAGCAACCTGGCGCTCTTGGCCGCGCTGGTGATGTTCGCCCGGCTCACCGAGATCCTCTGGAATGCGCGCCTCGCGCGCGTCGCGACCTGGGCTCTCGCGTTTTCGCCGGCCGCCGTCGACGCGAGCCTTGCCTACACCGATGCGCTGTTGTTGGCCTGCGCCGTCGGTGCCGCGCTGGCGTCGATTCGCGGGCGGTGGTGGGTCGCGGGTGCACTCGGCGCGACCGCGACCTTGACCCGTCCCCAGGGCGCGTTGATTCTCGTCCTCATCGTGCTCATCGCCGCGGCCGCGGACGACGTGCCGCCGATGCGGCGGCTGCGCCACGTGCTTATCGGGGTCATGCCCGCGGCTGTCGCGGGGGCCGGCTTTCTCCTGTGGATGCAGGCGGCCCACGGCAGCTGGTCGCTGCCGGTGCGTGCGCAACGCGCGTGGGGGCGGACCTGGCCGGGCCCCGGGACGGTAGGGCTGTTGGGGTCGGAGATCGCCCGGATCGCCCGCTACCCGTTCGTGGGCAGCGACGTGGACGACCGGCACCTGTTCGCCTGGTCGGCGTCCGTGCGCGACCTGTTGGCAGTGATCGTCCTCGCCGCGCTGTTCGTGGCGCTCGTGCGGATGGACGTCGCATGGCATCGCGCCTGGGTCTGGTTCACGGGGCTGGCGCTGGCTATCCCGCTGTTGAGCGGCAGCACGCAAAGCTCGGTGCGCTTCAGCCTGGTCGCGTTCCCGCTGGTCTGGCCGGTGGCGGCGTGGCTAGAGCGGCGCTCGGTCGCCACGCGCCGCATCGCGGTCGGAGCGGCGGCGATCATCCTGGTCGGGCTCACCCTGCAACTTCGCTACGCACCTCCGTAGGGGGCGCGCCGGCGCGCGGAGCGGCCTCCCGCCATCGGCCTGGGCGGATACCCCGCGGCGGTCCGTATCCGCGGGTCCCACGGACCCGCCCTCGGCCATCGGGCCACGAAGCGACCCCGGGGCGGTTCGGTGCGACGGTTGCCTGTGGCGCGGCATGTCGGCTACGGTCGCGTGGTGTCGCACGCAGGTGCAGAGTCGCCGCGCAAGCGCCAGGCGCGGGAATTGTTCGCCGGTCTGCCGGCGGCATACGACCGCGCGGGCGCGGCGCTCAGCTTCGGTCAGGACCCGCGATGGCGGCGTGCGATGGTGACCGCGCTGGACCCCGTACCGGGCGCGCGCGTGCTTGACGTGGCCGCCGGCACCGGGCTGGTGACGGCCGCACTGCGGTCGGCCTACGACTGCGAGGTCGTCGCGCTGGATCAGAGCCCGCAGATGCTCGCCCGCGCCACGGCGCGCTTCGCCGGCGATCCCAGGGTGACGACCGTGGTGGGCGAGGCCGAGCGGCTGCCCTTTCCCGACGCCACCTTTGACGCCTTGACGTTCACGTATTTGCTCCGCTACGTCGACGATGTTCCGGCGACGTTGCGCGAGCTCTTTCGGGTCGTACGGCCCGGCGGACGGGTGGCATCGCTCGAGTTCGGCGTCCCCACCAATCCGGTCTGGCGGGCCGGATGGTGGACGGTCACGAGGACCGCACTCCCGGGTGCGGGGCGGGCGATCTCGCGGGACTGGGGCGAGGTCGGGACCTTCCTCGGCCCGAACATCGAGGAGTTCGCGCGGACCTGGCCACCGGAGCACCTCGGCCGCGCCTGGATCGACGCCGGGATGTCGCGGACGGTCGTGCGCCCGATGAGTTTCGGCGCCGGCGTCGTCATGTCCGGGACGCGGTCCACTGTCCGCTGAGGCGCGCCCGGCGTTCTACGCACTGCGCCCCGGCGGCCGCCGCGATCTCGTGACGTTGGTGCACCCGCCGTACACGGCCTGGCATCTGTCGTACGTGCTGCTCGGTGCGGCGGCGGCTCCGAGCGTCGACCACGCGCGCGTCGTGTGGACCGTGGTCGCGTTCTTTCTCGCCGTGGGCATCGGCGCCCACGCACTCGACGAACTCCACGGCCGTCCCCTCGGGACGCAGCTGACCGATCGGACACTCATCGTGCTCGCGGCCGGCGGCATCGGCGGCGCCGCGGTCATCGGTCTGGTGGGTGTGGCGGTCGTGTCGTGGTGGATCGCAATCCTAGTGGCTGTGGGGGTCTGGCTGGCGGTCGCATACAACCTCGAGCTCGTCGGCGGCCGCTTCCATACGGACCTGTGGTTCTCGCTCGCCTGGGGCGGGTTTCCGGCACTCGTCGGATACGTCGTCAACGCCGGCAGCCTCGCCTGGGAAGGCGTCGTGGTGGCCGCGGGCTGCGTCGCGCTCAGTGCGGGCCAACGGGCCCTGAGTACGCCCGTACGCCGCCTGCGCCGGCACACCGTGTCGCTCGAGGGTACCCAGCTTCTCGACGACGGCACGCAATGCGAGCTGTCGATTGCAACGGCTGCGGCACCGCTTGATCACGCGCTGATGGCGCTGTCGGCGGGCATCGTCTTGCTTGCGGTCGGTCTCATCGCGACGCGGTGGTAGGCAGACCGCCCGGAGGGAATCCTGCAAGGATCAGGGACGCCGCGCGGGCGACGGGTGTGGGTGTCCGGGTCGCCGCCGGGCGGCCACATGGCAGGCAGGTGGGCCTGACGTCGGCACCGAGGAGGATGTGGGATGGACAAGTTGTCGCTGGGGACCGGACGGATGGGTCGGCGGATTGCAGTGATCGCCGCGTCGGCGCTCATGGCGGTGGCCGCCGCGGGGTGCGGATCGTCGGGGTCGTCGACGACCGCCGCGACATCGGGAACCGCGACCGGCGGCACGTCTACCACCGCGGGCACCGCAACGACGACGGCGTGGGCGACCGGGGTCTGCACGGCGGTCACCACCTGGAAGGGTGCGATCACGACCGCGGCGCGCGCGATCACGAGCAGTCCGTCCAAGGGCGGCCTGACGACCGCCGCGAACGACGCAACGACGGCAACGCACACCCTGGCCACAAGCCTGAAGGGACTTGGTACGCCCGACACGCCGGCCGGCCAGCAGGCGCACGCCGCCGTCGACCAGCTCTCGTCGAATTTGGACACCGACGCCACACACATCCAGACCGCGGTCTCCGGTGCATCGGGAGCCACCGGCACGCTCAGCGCGATCGCGGACGTGGCCAGCAACCTTGGCACGATGGGGACGCAGGCCAGTTCCACGATCACCGAGCTACAGAACCTCAGCGGCGACGCGAAGGGCGAGCTCAGGAACGCCTTCTCGCAGTCGAGCGCCTGCTCGTCCGTGACCGGGTAGCGCGACCCTCGGCGCCGGTGCCGTCCGGACTACCGGTCCGTCGGCGGCGCCGTGCCGTGCCGGACGCGGTGGACCGGCAGTCCGGACGCCGGCTCCCGGCGCCGTCGCGCGATCCAGGTCGCGCGCAGCGTGGTGGGGCCGACGGGGTCGTGGGTGTACTCATCGGTCACCTTGAGCACCACAAAACCCGCGTCGGTGAGCGCCGTCATGACCTCGCCGTCGGTGAAGAAGTATTGGAGATGGTGTTCGCTGAATGACTCGCCGTCACGATCCACGACGACCTCGATCCCGGAGTCGCACGTCCGCCGCCCGGCGTCGACGACGTTGGTGATCGTGAAGTGCCGGCCGCCCGCCTCGCCAGCGACGACGGGGTGATCGGCCGCGAACGTCATCATCGCGTCGGTGTGGAGGTCAAAGACGCACCAGCCGCCGGGGCGGATGCGGGCGGCAAGGACCGCCAGCGTCGTCCGGAGCGCGTCCGGTGTCAGGTAGTTCAGCCCGTCGAGAGTGGACACCGCCGCGTCCACCACCGGGCCGGGCCTGAGATCGGGCAGGGTCGCCCGTGTGAGGGGGACGCCGTCCCCCAGGCGCCGGCGTGCGCGTGCAAGCATGGCCGTTGACGCGTCGACCCCGCTGACTCGATAGCCGAGGGCGACGAGTTCGGCGGACATGAGGCCCGTGCCGCAGCAGACGTCCAACACCGCGCGTACTCCGGGAACATCGCCCGCCCAGAGCCCGTCCAGGAAGACGGCCCAGCGCCGGTGGCACGGGTCCACGACGATCTCGTCGTAGACGCCCGCGAGGTGCAGATACGGGTCGGCCGCCGACGGGGCGGCCGACCCGTACGCGACGTCGTCAGATACCGAGGGCCTTCGCCTTCGCAGCAGCGAACTCGTCGTCGGAGAGGATCCCCTGGCTGTGGAGCCGGGCCAGTTCCTCAAGCTTGGCGACCTGCGGGTCGACCTCGGCCGCCGGGGGCGGGGCCTGCTCAGCGTACTGCGGCGCGTCCTGTGCCGCGTACTTCTCCTGCTGACGGCGTTGCACGCGTCCGGACACGGCGGTCGCGGTACCCGCGACAACGGCGGTGCGGGTGGCCATGCGTAGAAGTCCCATGCCAGCCTCTCAGTTCGTGGGGGTGTCGGCCCGTACCAGTTCGGGCAGGGCCGCTTCGACGACATCGGCGGGAATGCGGATCTGGTCGATGACCACTGCATCCGCCGCCTGGCAGGCGGCAACGAACTTCGCCGCCCACGTGTTCTCAAACGCCACCAAGAGGGCCGAGGAGTTCGGCTCGAGATCCTCGGCGACCTCGTCCGCGTCCTCGGCGCCCAGCGCGCCCGGCGCGTGGATGGACACCTCGAGGAATGCGGGGCCGGTCTCCGGATCGAGGTCCGCTAGGTCGATGGTGGTCGTCACGCCATCGACGTCCTTCGAGACGAAGACGAGGTCGAGGATGCGGATGGTGCCACTCTCGACCAGCTCCAGCAGGGCCGGCGCGATGCGGCCGGTGAACTTATTCCCAGGAAAGCCGATGATCACGACATCGACTGGTCCGAACGCCATATCCACTCCTTGCGGTGCGCGCTTGACGAAGCTGCTCTGGACGCCGTGCGAATCGCAGGTTCGCACGGGGGACAATCGTACACCTCGCCTTGTCCGCCGCCGAGGTCCGGATCGGTCGGTGACGCCCGGCCAGCCCGTCTAGGGGTGAGCGGGATCCCCGTGCCGCGCAGCCCGGTGTGACCGTCGCCACATTCTCCAGAGCGCCGGCGCGCGATGCGCGGCCGTCTGTGCCTCGTCAAGGAGGCGCTCCCGCCAGACGAGCTGCTGGAGCGCGCGCCAGGAGCGGGCGCGCCGGACATCCTCGGACAGTCGCTCGTACCGGACGAGCGCCCACCCTGGCGCGTCGCCCGCTGCGAGGCGCTGTGCGACCTGTCCGGCGAGGTCGTCGAGGGTGCGTTCGATCTGTTGCCGCGCCACCCGCCGACGTGTCCGTAGCCAGACTGCCGCCGCCACGACGGCCGCTGCCGCCATAGCCATCATGGCGACGACCATTGCAGCCAAGAGTTCGACGAGCGTCTGCACGGCGAGGATCCCTTCCGGTCATGCGGAACGTTCAGCCTAGCGCCTTGCCGGATCGGTAACGGGACTGTTACGGTAACCGCAAGGTTACGGATCCCGCGTCTCCGCCCATCCCCGCGACGATGGGACGGCGAGGGGCGCATGCGGAACGGAGGCAGATGGCGACGACCGGCAGGCAGCCGGCGGGGGACCCGTTCGAGGCAATGGGTGACGGGCACCGTCGCGAGATCCTGCGCCTGCTTGGGGGCGGCGATCGCGCCGTCCACGAACTCGCGGCCGAACTGCCGATCAGCCGGCCTGCCGTCTCCCGCCACCTGAGGGTGCTCAAGCAGGCAGGGCTGGTCGCCGAGCGTGCGGACGGCAACCGGCGGATCTATCACCTCGAAGACGCCGGCCTGCAGGTGGTCCAGGACTACCTTGAACGCGTCTGGGGCGACGCGGCGACGCGGTTTCGGCTGTTCGCTGAGAACTCGACGACGACGGACGGCCGATGACCGAGCCCCTCCGGATCTCGTTCGAGGTGGCGTGCGGCCCCGAACATGCATTCGCCACCTGGACCACCAGGATCGACGCGTGGTGGCCCGCCGACCACACGGTCTCGGGCCAGCCGGCACACGTCGTCCTCGAGGCCGGGCCCGGGGGTCGTATCTACGAGTGCACCGCCGACGGGACCGAGCACGACTGGGGCACGATCACGGACTGGGATCCGCCGCGGCGGCTCGCGTACTCCTGGCACCTCACGCGGACGCCGGTCGAGGCCACGCAGGTCGATATTCGCTTCGCTCCGGTGGCCGCCGATCGTACCCGCGTGGACATCGTCCACGATGGATGGCACCGCCTCGGGACGGGCGCTGCCGACCTGCGCTCACGCAACCGCCACGGCTGGCAGACGCTGCTGCCGCACTTCATTGACGCCATCGACCACGGAGACCGCTGATGCCCACTGGTACGAAGGACGACCCCTGGATTCTGAGGACCCCGCCAGGCAAGTCGGAATACGTCATCTACCGGGACGACGACGCCGCGCCGCCCGAGCTCGTGTGTCAGGTGGGATCGACGACCCTGCGGTACCTCGCCCGTGCCGTCGATGACCTGCACACGTGGCTGGTCGCGGGCGGCGACTGGGTCCCGCTCGGGGCCACCGACGAGCAGAAGACCCCACCCGGCGGCACCGTCGAGGCGTGGGGGCGCTCGACGGACAATCCCGTCGGCGGCTGGTACGGCATCCGCAAGGGCTATCGCGGGCGGTTCGGGATGTACCTGCCCCCGCTGCTGGAGGAGCTCGGCCTGGCAGAACTCACCCACGATGCCCGCAACAACCGGATGCGCGCGCCGAGGTGACCCGGGGTGTCGCCGCCCGCGACGGCTATGCGCGTCCGAAGACGGGGATCATCGCCCCGGTGATCGCCCGCGACTCGGGCGCGCAGAGGAACGCGATCACGGCGCCGATGTCGGCAGGGGACACCCAACGGCCGCTATCGGCATCCGGGTTTGCGGCTCGGTTGCCCGGCGTATCGATGACGCTTGGCGCGATGCAGTTGACGCACACGTTGGACTGGCGGACCTCGTCCGAGGCCGCCTCGACAAGCGTGATGAGGGCCGACTTCGAGCTGGCGTAGGCGCTCGCTCCGGCGAACGGCCGTACGGCCGCCCGTGACGTGACGGCGACCACGCGTCCCGCGCCCTGGCTGACCATGACGCCCAGCACGGCGCGCATCGCCAGCGCGGTCGAGCGCACGTTGAGCGCGAACTGATGGTCCCAGCCGTCCATCGCCATATCGGCGACCGGCGCGCCGTCGAGGTAGCCGCCGACGAGGTGAACGAGCGCCCACACCCCGGCGGCCTGGCGGGCCACCAGGTCGGCGAGCCCTCGCTCGGACAAGACATCGACCTGTTCGAGTCGGCAGCGCTGGCGCAGGTCGTCGGGGAAATGGTCGGCTTCGGCGGGGACGACCCACGTCACGACCACGTCGTGGCCGGCGTCGACGAGCGCCCGCACCACCCCGACACCGAGTCCGCCGGTCCCGCCGGTCACGATCGTCGTTCCGTCACCAGGGCCCATGTCCGTTGCCTCCGAATCGATCCGCGCGCGGTACCCGCTCGTCGTATCCTTGCGCGGATCCCCGCGCGTGCACACCCCTGTCCGTGGCACAACCGACGCTGGACGGGGTCGTGCGCGACGGGGTCGCGGCGATTCACCCCGGGGCGGGAGCCGGTCCCGCGGCCCCGGTGCCGGAGACCGGGCGCGAGGCGCCCTGGGACCCCGGCGTCGACGGCCTCGGGGCGAGGGCCCCCATCGCCGCGATTGGCAATCGTGGTCCGCGGAGTCTGCCGGCGAGCGCGTCATGCACACCCCGCCGAACGCCCGCACGTGCGACAGCGCCGGACGCCAACGGGATCCCAACGTCGTGTTCACATCACTCCTAGCCCGTTCTCATGCGGGCGCCTTAGCGTCATAGGCGTCATCGCATGAAGGGACATTCCAGTGAGCACGAGTTCGAAAACACATGACCGGCAACGGGCATCCCGGCGGGCGGTCCGTATCAAGCGATCGCTGATCGTCGGTGCCGTTGCCAGTTTCTGCGCGGTGGGGGCATTCGCCGCCAGCGCACCGACCACCCATCACGCCGCCACCGTCGCAGCGACGACCGCCGTGCGGACCGGTTCGGGATCCACCGCGGCGGGATCGACCTTGTCATCGGCCACGACGGTTCAGAACACGACGAACGCCGCGGTGGTGAGTTCCGGTGGCTCCTAGGACATCAGTGTCCCGGATGTGTCCGATCGGATCGGGCGACGTCTCCCGCACCCCCCGCGCGCGCCGCACGCCCGTCTGGAGGATGGCCACATGAACGCGCACCTCGCATGGGACGTTGCGCGCGCGGGTGGCCTCGTTGGGTTCGGCCTTCTGACAGTCTCGGTCTGTCTGGGCCTCGTTCTGTCGATGCGCCTGACCTCGTCACGGTGGCCACGGTTTGTCACGAACGACCTGCATCAGCACCTCGCGGTACTGACCGCGTCGTTCCTGACGGTCCACGTTGTCGGAATCCTGCTCGATCCATACGCCCACATCGGCGTGCTGCAGTCCGTCATCCCGTTCACGACAACCTGGCGGCCGCTGCCGCTGTCGCTCGGCATCGTCGGCTTTGAGCTCTTGCTGGCCGTCTGGGCAAGTTCGCGGGTGCGGGCGCAGATCGGGTATCAGTGGTGGCGCCGGCTCCATTACGCCACGTTCGCCGTCTTTGTCGTGGCGTTGCTGCACGGCGTCTACTCGGGAACAGATACCCACCAGCCGTGGGTTGCGACCCTCTATGCGGTCGCGGCGGGGTCCGTCGGTGGCCTGCTCGCGTGGAGGATCGCGCTCAGCCGCGAGCGCCGGGCATCGACCGCTCCGACATCGATCACCCCCCGCTCAGGCGCGGATCCCGAGCAGTTGGTGCCGCGAACCGCTCCGCTCCCGAGCGGGCGTGCCTGACGGGCTTCGCCGGGACCGTGCCGCGACGACCACGCCTGGGCCGCGGGTGGGGTTCCGGTTCCGGCCCGGACGCGCACCCGTGTCCGGGCCGGGCCGGCGTCGCACCCGTGACCGGCGTGCGCGGGCGGTTGCCCGTGACGGCCGGAACGGGCGCTTCAATCCCGGCACGTTGTCTTGCCTTGGGGCGGTATCAGGTCGGTTGACGGATTCAGCGACGTCCCGGCCGGATTCGCGGAAGGGTCGACGTACGCCGGCGCCTGGGATGACGGCACGCACTTCACGTTCACCGACAGCGGTACATAGGTGCTGCTGCACCTGGTGAGGTCGATCTGCCCGCCACCGCTGGTGGGGCAGCGCACCCCCGACGCGATGGGCGCCCATCGGTATCCGGCGGCAAGGCCGACAGCGACGACGGCGATCACGATAATGACCTTGAGCCACGATGTCGCCTTCATGTCGTCCAGTGTTTCAGTGACCCGTACCGCGGTCTACCGGATTCCCGTGCGTCGATCCGGGATGAGCGCTGCCAGCGGCATTCGTCACGCCATGGCGTTCCGCGTTGGCCCGTCAGCCGGGCCGTGTGCTCGTGGTACCAGGCTGGTTGGGTGGTCGCGCGGATTCCGGGTACGCCGCCGGCCACGTGCCGACTGCCGTGTCCGACGCCTCACCGGCGGTCGCCGCGGACGTGGAGGCGCACTGCCACGCCCCGCCGGTGATGGGACCCGCGGCCCACTGCATCATCACGCGCCCGCCGGTCCGGGTGGGACCGTCACCGACGGTCATCGCCGTGTGGCGGGCCGGCGGTGCGCGGTGCTTGACTGAACATCACCCCTGTCCCCGCCACCGGTCGTGGTCGCTTCGGAACGCACGCGGTCGTCCCGCCATGACGATCGGCGGGAGCGTGTCGATTCCGCAGATCGTCATTCGTAGACAGCTATGACGGGCCCGGTACGGAGCCGGGCCATTTCGAGAGGAGACCCTGATGACGCAGTACCTGCTGTCGGTGCATTCGGTTGAAGGCCAGGCGCCGCCGTCGGAGGCCGAAATGCGCCAGATGTTTGCAGACGTCGACGTGTTCAACGCCAAGCTCCGGGCAACGGATGCCTGGGTGTTTGCCGGTGGGCTCCACCCGGCCGACACAGCGACGGTCGTTCGCGTCAACGGAGGCCAGGTGCTCATGACCGACGGACCGTTCGCCGAGACGAAGGAGCACCTCGGCGGGTTCTGGATCGTCGAGACGGAGGACCTCGACGGCGCGCTTGCCCTCGCCGCCGAGGCAACGGCCGCCTGCAAGGCACCGGTCGAGGTGAGGCCGTTCCAGGCGATGCCCGACGCGGACTGACGGCGTGGATCCTGCGGCACGCTCCAGCATCGAGCGAGCGTTCCGCCTGGAGTTCGGCCGGGCGGTGGCGACGCTGGTCCGCCTCTTCGGTGACATCGATCTCGCCGAGGAGGCGGTCCAGGACGCCTTCGTGATCGCGCTCCGGCGCTGGCCGACCTCAGGGGTGCCGCCAAATCCAGGTGGCTGGATCGTGACCACTGCCAAGAATCGGGCGATTGACCGCCTGCGGCGGGAAGCCTCACGCCACGATCGCCACGTTGAGGCGTTCCGCATTCAGCAGGACACCGAGGCCCGGGAGGTGGGACCCGTGGACGACGATCGCCTCAGCCTGATCTTCACGTGCTGTCACCCGTCGCTTGCGACCGATGCCCAAGTCGCGCTGACGCTTCGACTTCTGGGAGGGCTCGAGACGGGCGAGATCGCACGGGCCTTCCTCGTCACCCACGACGCCATGGCGCAGCGGCTCGTCCGCGCCAAGCGGAAGATCCGCGCGGCCCGCATTCCGTACCGCGTCCCTGAGCAGGAGGAGCTTCCCGAGCGCCTACCGCAAGTACTGGCCGTCGTCTATCTGATCTTCAACGAGGGCTATATCGCCACCGCCGGCGATGACCTGCTCCGAGCCGACCTTAGCCGTGAGGCGGTCCGTCTCGCGGGGGTGATGGCGGTATTGATGCCGGATGAGCCGGAGGTGCAGGGCCTGTTCGCGCTGCTGTTGCTGATCGAGGCGCGCCGCGCCGCTCGGGCCGCGCCCGACGGGTCGCTTGTCCTCCTCGCCGACCAGGATCGATCGAAGTGGGACCAGGCCCAGGTCGCGCGGGCGCACGTGATCGTGGCGGCGTGCATCCGGAGAAATCAACCCGGTCCGTACCAACTCCAAGCCGCGATCAACGCGGTGCACAGCGACGCACCATCGGCCGCCGACACTGACTGGCGTCAGATTCTGGCCCTCTACGATCACCTCTACGCGATCTCGCCGACGCCGATCGTCGCGCTCAACCGTGCGGTCGCCGTCGCCGAGGTGTTCGGGGCCGAGGCGGCGCTGGCGGACATCGGTGGGCTCGAGCTTGGCGATTACCATCTATTTCATTCCACGAGGGCTGATCTGCTCCGCCGCCTCGGCCGAGACCGCGAGGCGGCGGATGCGTACGACCGCGCCCTGGCGAGGACCGTCAACGTCGCGGAGCGCCGGTTTCTTGAGGCCCGCCGGCGCGCGCTGCAAGTCCCGTAGGGCCGACTCGCCGGCCGGCCATCAGCCGCGATCGAGGCGGCAACCTTCGTTGTTGGACCCCCTCGCTCGGTCCGATCAGATGCGCGCCGGGGCCTCACTCCGGATGTGGCGATCGCTTCGACGGGTTCGCGACGCACGCCACCGGACCCGCCCGACGACCGACTCCCATCCACGCATGGCGCTACGAAGTGCGTGGATGGTTGCCTGTAGGACATCTTTGGCCGAGCCGTTCTGCGCTGGAGTCTGACGACCTACAGCGGGTCCCGGATCACCGTCGGACATCAAGCACCCGCCGTCGCCCGCCCGCCAGGGTCATGCCCGGGGCCACGTCCCGGAACCGCGCCCGTTCGCAGCGCCTGCGACCAGCGCCGGTTCCAGGAAGCGCGGTCGAAGTCGCAACCGATCTCTGGTGAGGACGTCATTCGCGGTCCACCATCACGCACGATCGCTGTCGTGGC
>JADGPG010000023.1 GCA_017882545.1 Thermoleophilia bacterium | reverse complement strand
CTCCCGGCACCGGCCGAGATCAAGGCCACCGCCACCACGGCAAACACGGAGTTCGCGCGGCTGGTGGCACGCAGCAAGGTGCTGCTGGCCCAGCACGGCTCCCAGACCATTGCGTACGACGCGATCGACACGCAGCTGAACGCCCTGGCCAAGTCGCTGGATGCCAACTTCAAGACGCTCGGACTCACCAGCTGCGCCTAAGCGCGGTCCCGCGTTAACACATTCCGCCCAGACCGTTCATCTGGTTTTCAGGCGGTTGAGATTGAATGGCCGAGGCCCCGGTCCGGGGCCTCGGCGCGTGCCACGTACCACCCGTCCGCCGGGTGTAAGGAGAACCCCGACCGACCATGGACCCCACACCCGCGACCACCGAGCCGCCCCCACCGCCGTCCGAGTCGCGCAATCGGATCCTGGTCCCGGCCGTCATCGGCCTTGCCGCCGGCCTCATCGGCGGCGGCATCGTCCTCGGCGTCCACGACGCCACCAGCTCGTCGTCATCGTCCTCATCGAGTGCGTCCGCCACGACGACGACACCGTCGGGATCGACGACGATCATCGCCGGCTCCGCACCGAACTGGGTGGGCGTCGCCGCGCATTCGATGCCGGGCGTCGTCGAGATCTCGACCGAGCAGACCACCGCCAACCCGCTCGGCGGGTCGGGCAAGACCGCTGCCCTCGGGACCGGCTTCGTGATCGATTCCAAGGGGGACATCCTCACCAACGAGCATGTCGTCGGAAACTCATCGACGATCAACGTCCAGTTCCCCAACGGCACCTCGACGGCCGCCAAGCTGGTCGGAGCCGACCCCTCGAGCGACTTGGCGGTGATCCACGTCACGCTCGCTGCGTCCCAGCTGCATCCGCTGCCCCTCGGCAACGCCGCGACGGTAAAGGTCGGTCAGCCGGTCCTCGCCATCGGAACGCCGTTCGGCTACTCGGAGTCCGCCAGCGCCGGCATCGTGTCGGGGCTCGAGCGCGAGATCCAGTCACCCAACGGCTTCACGCTGGCCAACGCCATCCAGACCGACGCCGCGGTCAACCACGGCAACTCGGGCGGCCCGCTGCTCGACCAGTCCGGGCGCGTCATCGGGGTCAACGCCCAGATCGCCGCTTCGGGGGTCGACGCCAACGTCGGTGTCGCCTTCGCGGTGCCGATGGCGCCGACCGAGCTGGCGATCGTCCACGAGTTGATGGCCAAGGGTCGCGTGAGTCACCCATGGCTCGGCATTACCGGCATCAGCGCGACCGCGCAGCTGCACCAGAACGGGGTGACCCCGGTCTCCAGTGGCGTCCTGGTCACGGGCGTCGCCAAGGGCAGCCCGGCGGCGACAGCCGGAATCGTCGGCGGCACCCACGCCAAGACAGTGCTCGGGACCTGCGTGCCCGTCGGTGGCGACACGATCACCCAGATGGGCGGCACCGCGATCCGGTCGATGACCGACCTTCAGCTGTTCCTGGCAAGCGAGCCCGTGGGCGCCACGGTCCAGGGCTCGATCGTCCATGCCAACGGATCCACCGGCACGGTGTCGATCACCCTGACCAAGCAGCCCACGACCGCGCCAACGATCACGTCGGTCTGCAGCACCGCCACCGGCTAATCGCGACCGCGCCCCGCCCGCGCCAAGCGCCGGGCGGGGCAGCCCCACCCCCAACGGCGAGGGGTGTTCCCGTCGCCGGGGGCGACGGTCGCGAGACCGGCCACGGAGGGGCGGAAGGTGCCATGATCGGGCGGTGAGCCGCACCCGCATCCTCGCCTTCCTGGTCATCGCCTGCGTGCTGGCGGCCTCGATCGCCGTCACCGCGCTGTCGGGCGATCAGTCGGTGCACACCGGTGCCATCGGATCGATCCCGACGACCCCGCACTGGTGGGCGCTGTGGTCGGTTCCACCCGTCGAGTGCATCGGGGTCGCGCTGGTCGCGCTCTATGTCCTCCCCCGCGCCCGCCCCGGTTGGCACCGGGCCTCCGGCATTACGGGCCTGGTCATACTGCTGGCCGCGGTGTGCTCGCCGATCGCCGGTCTCGCACGCGACGGGCTTCTGGAATTCCACATGCTCCAGCACACGCTGATCGGGGGCTTCGGGGCACTTCTGGTGTTGGCGGCGCTCCCGCGGTCCACGACGCCCGCCACCGGGGTCCGCCGCCTGATCTCGCACCCGGCCGTCGGTTTCCCGCTCTGGATCGTCAGCACCATCTTCTGGCTGGCGCCGGCGCTCCACGATCAGCTGTTGACCTCGAATGTGCTGTGGGTCGCCCAGCAGGTGTCGTTCTTTGTCTTCGGCGTGCTGGTCTGGTGCCCCGTGCTCGAACGCTTCGCCCCGGCGCCCGCATGGTTCACGACCGGGTTCAAATGCGGGTACATGGTCGCCGTGTGGTTCTTCGGCCTCGGCATCGCCAACGTATTCTGGTTCACGGGCACACCCCTGTATCCCGGCCACGCCGCCCTGGACACGGCCTGGGGATTTGGACCGCTCCAGGATCAGGCCAATGCCGGCACGGTGATGATGGTGACCCACTGCATCCTGTCGTTCGGCACGATCACGGTCCTGTTCTTTGCCGACGCGCGTGAGCAGGGCCTGCAGCAGCGGCTGATCGAGGCCGGGCTGGATCCTGACGAGGTGCGCAGGGCGGTGCGCAACGGCGAGGGCACGGCGCTCGCGGCCCGCGCCGGTATCAGCGTCGCGACGCGGGCAGGTATCGACTAGCGACAGCGGGCGCGACGCCGGAGCGGGGCGACCGGCATCGCCGGGCGGCGTGCCCTCCGAGACGTCACGGCCCGGTGCGGGAGTCCGTGGTGAGCGGCGCGGGCGACGATTCGGGCGCGGCGTGCTCCTCATCGGCCACCCACTTGGCGTGGTGCCGGCGTGCCCAGGCCCGGTCGACGCTCCCGGTCACGATCCCGCGTAGGGCCGGACGGGTGAACGGGTTGATCAGCGCCATGTAGAGATGCCCGATCACCAACAGCATCAGGAGCCACATCACGTCGTCGTGAACGTCGATCGTGCCGGCGAAGCGGTAGGTGGTGTTGCGCTCGCCGAGCCACAGCAGTCCGCCGGTGATGTAGCTCACGACCATCAGGCCGGCCACGACCGCGGTGTTGAGCTTCTGACCGGCGTTGAACCGGCCCTGCGGCGGGGCCGTGGCGCCGATCGTCACCCGCCGCGGAACCTGTGCCAGCCAGCGCCGGTCGTCGTCGTCAAACCGTTCGAGCTGCCCGACGGTGCGTGCGAACACCCGGGAGCGGGCGATGAGGATCACGACCGTCCCAACCGCCAGCGCGACCGCGGCGTCGATGTGCCAGGCCTTGGCCGTCGGACGCGGAACCGTTCCCTCCAGCACGGGCACCGACATGAGAAAGCCCGTGTACAGGAGCACGACGAACGCGACGGCCAGCAGCCAGTGCAGCAGGCGCTCGGCCACCGTGAAGCGGCGGATGCGCGAACCGGGCGCAGCCATTGCCGTTGGATCGCCCGACCCATGCATCGACGTCGTAGCCGCGGACCTCCCAATAGCCGGGTGCGGGTTGGTCGGTGAAGGTGATCCCGCCCAACCACTTGACGCCCTTGTAGCCGTACATATCCGGGATCACGAGCCGCAGCGGCGCGCCGTGGGCGCGGGAGATCGGAGCCCCGCCCATCTGCCGGGCGATCAACACGTCGGGAAGGGTGAACTGCGCGAGCGAGAGCTGGTCCACGTACGGCGCCTCAAGCGATTGGAAGGTCACGTATTGCGCCGACGGCAGCGGCCGGACGATGTCCATGAGCGCCTGGGCGCGAAACCCCTCCCAGCGAACCCCGTCGACGGTCCAGCCCGTGACGCAGTGAAAGGTCGAGGTTTGCGATACGCCGGGAAGTGCCGCGATGTGCGACCAGGACAGTGACGCGGGGCGTTCGACCAGGCCTCCGACCTCGAGCCGATACGTGGACGGATGAAAGGTCGGGTAGGGATCCTGCACGTTGTAGATCCGCCAGCCGCTTCCGGGGATCAGGTCGCCCAGACCCGACGGCAGAACCGCGTCGAGCGGGTTGGTCACGAATTGCTGCAGCCGCGGCCCCAGGACGATGCCGCCGATACCCGCCGCCACGGTCGCCAGGAACGCGGCCCGGCCGATCCGCACCTCCCGCGGGCGCGCTCCGTGAGGCGGTGGCTCCGGGCGCTCGGGCCGGGGGGAATCGCCGTCAGCCATGGCCGAAGTGTGGACCGTCTACGGGCGATTGCAACCGGGTACGTCCGACCGACCCCCGCACGCCGCACGATCGGACCATCTGACCTCGTGCGATGCCGCATCCGGACGGACCGCCCGCCCCCGATCGGCCCAGCCCATGCTGAGCATCGCCCGCCTGCGCCCTGCGACGGCGGCCCGCGGCTACTACGAGCGCGCCGTACGGGAGGACGTCGGCTGGAGCGAGTGGACGGGAATTCCCACGAGCGAATGGGTCGGGGGCGCGGCGGCGCTGGTCGGCGTGCACGGCCCGATCGCGCCGGGGGCCCTGACGCGCCTGCTGCTCGGCACCGACCCGACCACCGGTCGGCGCTTGCGGCCGACCGCGCCTGCGCGGACGATCACGCGCACGGCACGCGATCCGCAGACCGGCGCTGAGGTCCGGGTGACCACCACCGCGCAGCCGGTGGCGGGCTTCGACCTGGTCTTCAGCCCGCCGAAATCCATCAGCTTGCTGTTGCTGCTCGATGACCCGGCGGTGATCGCGGTGACGGCGGCGCACCGCGCCGCCTGGCAGGCCGCGCTGGCGTTTCTCGAAGCGCATACCTGTGTCGTCCGCGTGAGGGGCGCCGGCGTTATAGGGGCCGGATATGTCGGTGGGGCCTTCGCCCACTACGTCAACCGTGACGGCGACCCCCACCTGCACACCCACGTGGTCGTCGCCAACCAGTCCGTCGCCCTCGCCGAGCAGACCCGCTGGCGTGCGCTCGACGCGATCCCACTGCTGGTCGGGTGGCGGCGGGCCGGCGCGGCCGTCTATGAGGCATGTCTGCGTCACGAGCTCACCGCGCGGTTGGGGCTGCGCTGGCGCCGGGCGGTACACGGCGGGCACGAGGTGGCGGGTATCGCCGACGGCGACATCCGGGCGACGAGCGCACGGGGGGCCGCGGTGCAGGCCCACGCGCTCGCCCACGGGGTCACCAGCGCGTACGGAGCCCGCGTTGCCGGCCGCGTGGCCCGGCCGCCGCGGCGCGGGTTCGACTGCGGGGAACGCCGCGCGACATGGAGCCGGTTGGCGCGGAATCTCGGGATCGGCGAGGTGCCACGCGCCCGCATCCTCGGGGCGCCTCGCCGGCCCGCCGCCTGGCCGGCGGGCCGCGCGGACGCAGCGCTGCTGGGCGAGGACGGGCTGACGGCCGCTGCCCAGACGTTCACGCACGCCGATCTCATCGCGGCGGTCGCCCGGTCCGCCGACGAGGGCGCAACCGTCGCCGGGATCCTCGACCGGGCGGCGGCAACCGCGCGGCGGCACGAGGTGCGCCTGATTGACCCCGGGCGCCCGGGGCGGGCCGCCCGTTACTCGACCGAGGAGGTGCTGCGCTGCGAGGCCCGCGTCCTGGGCGCGGCCGACCGCGGCCGGGGCACGGGCGGGCACCGGGCAACCCCGGAAGATGTCGCCGATGCCCTGGCATTCCCGGCCGGCGCGCTCTCGGGTGAACAGGCGCGCGCGGCCGAGCTCGCCGCCGCCGGCGATGATCGGATCGCCTGCATCGTCGGCCGGGCCGGGTCCGGCAAGACGACCGCACTCGCGGCGGCTGCGCGCGCGCTCTGGGCCGGAGGCATCCCCGTCACCGGGGCTGCGCCGTCGGCCCAGGCGGCCCACGTCCTCGAGCAGGCCACGGGGATCCCGAGCGGCACGCTGCACGCCCTCTGCGCACGTTGGGAGCACGGCACCGAGCGCCCGTGCGGCTGCGTCGTCGTCGACGAGGCGTCGATGGCCGACAGCCGCACCCTGGCGCGCCTTGTCCGCCTGACCGAGCCGGCGGGCGCCAGGATTGTCCTGGTCGGAGACCCGCACCAACTGCCCGCGGTTGGCCCCGGCGGGTTGTTCCTCGCGCTCGCCGAGCGCATCGGCGCCGTCGAGCTCACCGCCAACCATCGTCAGGCGGCGGACTGGGAGCGCGCAGCGCTGGCACGGCTCCGCGCCGGAGACGCGCACGCGGCCCTTCAGGCGTGGGACACCCACGAGCGGATCCATCGCACCGGAGACCCCATCGGTGCCTGTGCCGCGATGTGGTGGGATGCGGCCGTCGGCGGCGACCCGGCGACTGCGGTCATGCTCGCGTATCGACGTGACGAGGTGACCGCGCTCAACCGGGCCGCGGCAACCCGCCTCGAGACGGCCGGGCGACGCGGCCCGCGCCTTGGGACGGGGACAGGCGCATACGCGGTCGGGGACACGGTGCGCTGCCGGATCAATGACCCGCGGCACGGGCTACGGAACGGGATGCGCGGATGGATCGCCGCGATCGACCACCGTCGCGGCGCGCTCACGATGGACGTCGACGACGGGACCCGTGTCGGGATACCTGCCGAGTACCGGACCGCCGGAGGGATCGAGCATGCCTGGGCGATGACCGGCCACGCCGCCCAGGGCATCACGACGGACCGGGTGTTCGTCGTGATGCCGCCGCCGGGCCGCCGCGCCGAGTGGGGATATGTCGCCCTGTCGCGGGCCCGGACTGCGACCCACCTGTTCGTGGCCGACGACGATCCCGGCCTTGACACTCTCGCCCACAGCCTTGCGGCGCGCGCCGCACGGGTCCCGGCAACGCTCGAGCTCGCCGAGCGTCGGCGCGAGCCTCCTGTGCGGGACACGGGTGACGGCCCGGATCCGGCGCCTCCGGCGCACCATAAGGCGACGTTAACCCGAGGGCCGGTACTCGGGAGATAGTTTCGGGCGCGCCCGTTCCGAGCCGGGCGACCCCACGCCCGAGAGGCCAGACGCGATGCACCCACCCCGATCCCTGCCGCGCCGCGGTGCCCCGCCGATGATCGGTACCGCGGGCGCCACCGATCTGGCCGTTCGGACAGAAGGCCTGACCAAGCACTACGGATCGCGGGCGGTCGTCGACGCAATCGACCTCGAGTTGCCCCGCGGGGTCGTCAGCGGGTTCGTCGGACCGAACGGCGCCGGAAAGACGACCACCCTGCGTATGTTGCTCGGCCTCATCCGCCCGAGCGACGGAACCGGGGAGGTCCTCGGTGCGCCGATCACCCACCCGGCAAGCTACCTGTCGCGGGTTGGTGCGCTGATCGAAGCGCCGGCCTTCTACCCGACAATCTCCGGCAAGCGCAACCTGGAAATCCTCGCCTCGCTGGGCCGGCACGACCGCCGCCGCGTCGACGCGTTGTTGGTCCAGGTCGGCCTGCAGGGCCGCGGCGGAGATTCATTTAAGAGCTACTCGCTGGGCATGAAGCAGCGCCTGGGCATCGCCGCGGCGTTGCTGCCCCAGCCGGAACTGCTGGTCCTCGACGAGCCGACCAACGGACTCGACCCCGCCGGTATCCGCGAGGTCCGTGCCCTCCTTCGTGAGCTGGCCGACGACGGGATGACCGTCGTGGTCTCCAGTCACCTGCTCGGCGAAATCCAGACGATCTGCGACCACCTGGTCGTGATCGATGACGGCAAACTGCGATTCCAGGGACCGGTCGAGGGGCTGATGTCCGCGCAACGTGCCGAGGTCATCGCCACACCGGAGCACGCCGCCGATCTGCCCCGTCTCGCGGACATCTGTGCGGCCGCCGACCACCTTGCACGGATCGACGGCGACGCGGTTCACGCGGTGGCACCCGCGGAGTGGGCGGCGGAGCTCAACCGCACCGCCATGGCCGCCGGGATCACCCTCGCCGGCCTCGCGGTCAGCCGCGGCACCCTCGAAGACGCATTCTTCGCGATCACCGACAACGAGGGGCACCAGATCCTTGCCCACGCACCGGACGGGGGAGGGACGGCATGACCGGCGCATTCTTCAGCGAACTGCTCAAGCTTCGACGGCGCGGTCTGCTCTTGGGTGGTGGCGGCCTGCTGCTGGGCTTCACCGCGCTGTTTACCGTGCTGGGCATCGAGCGGGCGTCGAAGACTCCCGGCAACGGGCGCGGATTTCACGTCTCGGTCGCCGAGCTTTCCCGGCCCGACGGGCTCGTGCGGGGCATCTCGCACGCCGGCACCCTCATGGGCATCGTGATGCTCGGCATCTTCGCCGCCGCATTCGGCGCCGAATATACGACCGGCGCGCTGCGCAACCTCCTTGTCCGCGAGCCCCGACGCGTTCACTTCTTGGTCGGCAAGTACCTGGCGCTGTTGGTCTTCGCCGTCGTGGTAGTGGCACTCGCGTGCGTGGTCTCGGTCGTGCTGGCGTTCGCATTGGCGCCTTCCAAGGGGATCGACACCTCGGCCTGGACGAGCTCGACCGGGCTGGCCGACACGTGGCGGGCCGTGTGGCACCTGCTGGTCGCCTCGCTCGGCTACGGCACGATCGGTGCCGCCTTGGCGATCATCTTCCGCTCTCCGGTCGCCGCGCTGGCAATCGGCGTCGCCTGGCTGCTTCCGGCCGAGGCGATCCTGTCGAACCTGTGGACCAACGGCCAGGACTGGCTACCGGGCCAGCTCCTGTCGAACCTCACGTCGGGCGGCAGCGCATCGGTCTCCCTCACACGGACGACCATCACCCTGGTGGCGTACTGGGCGGTCGTCTCGATCGGGACGGCAGCGCTCTTCTCGCGGCGTGATGTCGCGAACTAGCAGGAGATTCGTGCATCAGCGGACGGGTCCCGCCATGCGCCGTCCGATGATAGGGATAAACCCCGATACCCCCGTCGGCCGGGCGGGCATACATTGTGAATGCACCACTAACCGGACTTTGAATCGGCATCGCCGAGTCGTCGTTTGCTTCCAGCGCTCGTAGGAAGCGTCACATGCAGAGAAGGCCTCTTCCCACCCGTGTGGTGGCCGTAGGCCAGGGCTAGGAGCCCCACGCATTGTGTCCGCTTCGGTCCCTGCGCTCTGGGGCGGCAGTCGACCAACGGTAGGAAATCAGCAGTGCTGCGATGCGCGATCAGGATCCCGGATAGGAGATCTCAACCGACTGAGGTGCATTGAAGTCGAATAACCTGGCAAATCCCGGTGCCCGACAGTGAAATAATCTGACGGGTACCGGGATTTGTGTCGTTGTGGGCACAAATCGCCGACCGCCCGCTCGCTCGGCGGGCTCGTGCAATCTCACTTGGGCAGGCTCCGGAGCTCCGCTTCCCGCGGCGCGGTGTTCCGCACCGGCACGATGATCTGCGCCGCGATGCCGACAGACCTCGCCGCGGGACGTGCCCGGTGCGGGGGTCAGATCGGATGGGCCTGCCGCCCGCTCACGCGACCCCGTCTCGTGGAGAACCCCCCCACGCCACGATGCGCCGGCACCCCAGGGAGCTCGCCGCCCAGTTCACCCGCCTCATCCTCGGGAGTCCGGAGCAACGGGACGCCGTCGATCCGATTGCCTGAGTGACCGACGACCGGGTGTGATCCGGGCACCGGATCGGCGGCACGGATCGGTTCGATGTATTTTCACGGTAGCGATCGCAACCGGATGCGGAGGGTAGGCAATGCGGGATCGATCCGAACGTCTGGCGGGGCGCCGATCCGGTGTCGCCCCGGTGCCGGATGATCCTGCCGGTCGGGGCACCCGATGACCCGCAGACGACGTGCGGCCGCTGCCGGCGGCCTCTGTGCGCTCACGTTGATTCCCGCGCTCGCCGCGTGCGGCGGGTCGTCGTCGACAGCAAGCGCCACCACCGCCTCGAGCGCCGCGACGACCACGACACCACCGGCCGCGGCGATCCGCGTAAGGCTGACCGCCCCGACCCACACCCCGGTCGCCAACACCGCGTGGCACTACGTCGTCCGGGTGACAAATGCCGCCGGCGCCCCGGTACCGGCGATCGTCCACCTGCAGGCGCTGTTCCAAGGCCAGGTCGTGGGCCAGATCGGCCTGCACCGTGTGGCACACGGCGTCTGGGCGGAGACGATCAAGTGGCCACCCGCCTCCGTCGGCCAGCCGCTGGTGTTCCAGGTGAAGGCCACCGCCAACGGCGTCACGGCAACGGTCAACTACCCGCTCCAAGTCACTCGCGCGTGAGCCCCGCCCCCCGCGGCATCGAGGTCGTCTGCGAGCACGTTTCCAAGGCGTTCGAGGGCGGGCGGATTTCCGCTCTCGAAGATGTCACGCTCGAGATCGCTGCAGGAGAATTCGTCGCGCTGACGGGTCGGTCGGGCTGCGGAAAGAGCACGCTGCTCAACCTTATCGGCGCCCTGGATCTGCCGGACGGCGGCACGATCAGTGTCGGCGGCCGCTCCCTGACCGACGTTGCGGACCTCGCCGCGTATCGGGCCCGGACGGTCGGATTCGTCTTCCAGTTCCACTACCTGATCCCGACGCTGTCGGCGCTCTGGAACGTCCAGGTGCCGATGATCGGGGTGGTGCCGTCGCCGCGCGAACGCGAGAGCCGGGCGCGGGCGCTGATCGCCGAAGTCGGGCTCGCCGACCGCGCAGACGACCGGCCCGGCGTCATGTCCGGCGGCGAGCGCCAGCGCGTCGCCATCGCCCGAGCACTGGCCAACCACCCGGCGCTGCTGCTGGCCGACGAACCCACCGGCGCCCTCGACTCGTCCACGGGCGCGTCGGTACTGACGCTGCTCCGCGAGGTGCGCGAGCAGTACGGGATGACCATCCTGATGGTCACCAACGATGATGACGTGGCCCATACAGCGGATCGGATCGTGCGCATGCGCGACGGCATGCTGACGTCTGTTACTCCCGGCGCAGCGCCTCAATCGGGTTGAGCCGCACCGCCCGAATCACCGGGTAGATCGCTCCGAGCATCCCGACCCCGAGGGAGAAGGCCAGCCCCCACGCGAACACGCTCGGACCAAACACGGGGCTCACCAGATCCGACAGTGCACCTCGCGTTACGAGCAGCTGCGCGGCGACCCATCCCAGCAGGAGGCCGAATGCCAGCGCCAGCAGGCAGATCGCCAGCGCCTCCCCGAGGATGACCCACGCAACGCGCCGGGCGGGCCAGCCCACCGCGCGCAGCACCCCGATCTCCTGACTGCGCTCCATGACCGACATCGCCATCGTGTTGGTGACGCCGATGCCGCCGACCAGCAGCGCGACCACCGAGAACACCCACCCGGCACTGATCAGCAGCCGGCTGGTCGTGTCGACCTGGATCGCCTGGCCGGGATTCGTGACGGCGACAAGCCCAGAATAGCGGCGCTCCAGACGGGCGGCGACCTGCGAGGTCGACGCACCGGGTTGGACGATCACGGCGATCGAGGTGAGCTCCCCCGGTCGTCCCGACCAGTGCTGGACGAGCGCGAGCTGCGCGACGACCCCGCCGTCTTCGAACGAGTTGCCGCTGTGGTAGATCCCGGACACCCGGAGCGTGTGGCCCGCGATCGTGACCGAGTCTCCCGGACCGCGATGGAGCGCCGCGGCCGCGGTGTCACCCAACAGCACCTGGTCGGCGCGCGGTCGGGCACCGGCGATGATCACGAACTGGCGCTCCGGGAACTCGGACGGGTTCAGCCCGAAGACCAGCTGCGAACCCTGGCCGTCCACCGTCGTGACAAACAGCTTGACCCCCGCCGTCTCCTTGACACCCGGATCGGCGGCAACCCGGGCCGTCATGTGGTCAGGAAGCAGCGAGTTCGTGAGCTCGGTGACCTGGCCCTGGAACAGCCCGAAGTCGGCCCCGCCGAGGTGGATGACGTTGTTGACCGTCTGCTGCACGCCGGCGCTGATGGACAGCAGGGCCACGATCAGTCCCACCCCGAGCGCCACGCCGATCGAGGTGAAGAGCGTGCGTGCCCTCCGGCGCATCAGGTTGGTCCAGATCATCGCGGGGAGCCACACGCGCCGATCATACGCCCGCACCCCCGTGCGACCCCCGGCCGTCCCGGCCGTGCCGGTGTGGCGCCTGCTGCCGTCGTCAATCCCCACCCTGGCCTTGCCCGCCTGCGACGCGTCGCTGGTGGTCGAGCAGCGACGCACGGTGCGGCGCCGGGCAGACGCGCTGCCCGGCGCCGACTGACGGGATTACTCCTCGATCACCGGGATGATCTTGTCCATCCACGCGGGCAGCCACCAGTTCCACTTGCCGGCCAGGCGCATGAACGCGGGCACCAGGAGCAGGCGCACGAGCGTCGCGTCGACGAGGATCGCCACGGCCAGACCAAGCGACATCTCCTTGAGCGGGATCAGCCGGTTGGACCCGAACGACAGGAACACGATGATCATCAGCAGAGCCGCAGTCGTAATGATCCGTCCGGTCCGGGCGAGTCCGAACGCCACGGCGTCGTTGTCGGTGCCCCCGCGGTCGCGGTACTCGCGCACCCTCGAGAGCAGAAACACCTCGTAGTCCATCGATAGGCCGAACAGGATCGAGAACATGAACGCCGGCACCCAGTTGGTGACGTGCCCGAGATGGTCGAAGCGCAGGACGCTGTCCGCCCAGCCCCACTGGAAGACGGCGACCATGACCCCGTAGGCCGCGAGCACCGACAGCAGGGTCATCACGACGGCCTTCAGCGGCAGCACGAGCGACCGGAACAGGACGGTCAGGACGATGAAGGTCAGGATCATCACCAGACCGATCACGTATGGCAGGCGACCCGCGACGGCCGCCGTGAAGTCGCGGTTCGCGCTGGCCGCTCCGCCGACATAGACGCGTATCGGGGAGTTCGCCACGGCCCGCGGGCCGTAGGTGTCGGCGATCCGACCGGCCAGGTCCTGCGCAGCCTGCGTGTCCTCATTGGACTTCGGATAGACGGTGACGACGACCGCCGAGCCGTCCGTGGAGATGGCGAGGTCCGACTTGACGCCCGAGACCTGCGGATCGGCGGCCACCGAGCTCTGGAAGTTCTGCGCGGCGATGCGGGTCGCGAGCCCCGAGGCGCTCGTCCCGTCGAACACGACGCTGATCGGATCCTCCGCACCGGGGCCCGCGGCGGCCACCAGCTGGCCGGCGGCGACCCGCGAGGGCACGTCCTTGGGCAACGCGGTCACGCCGCTCGAGCCGGTCTTCATCACCAACACCGGCGAGGCCAGGACGAGCAGTACCGCCGTGGCGCTGATCAGCACCGTCCACGGTCGACGCATCACCGCGGCCGCCCAGCGGCCCCAGAACCCGAAGTCCCCGTCGTCGGTGATGACCCGCCGCGGCGGACGGTGCAACAGGCGCCGTACCAGAGCGACCGCGTCCCACCGGAACAGCCGCTTGTGCAGTGCCACCAGCACGGCCGGCGTAAAGGTGAGGCTGGCCGCGACGAGGGCCACGACGACCCCGATCGTGCCGACCGCGAACCCGGTAAAGATCGGGACGCCGACGGCGAGCATTCCGGCCAGCGCCACCGCCACCGTGAGGCCGGAGAAGAAGATCGCCTTCCCCGCGCGACCGGTCGTGATCGCGGCGGCATCAAGCGGATCGAAGCCCTCCCGCAGCTCGTCCCGAAAGCGATTCACGATGAACAACGAGTAATCGACGCCGATGCCGATGCCGATCAGCGGCACCACGTTCTGGACGTAGATTGACAGGCTCATCCAGCCCGCGATGAACCACAGTGCACCGAGCGTCGTCACCAGGCCGATGACCGTCACGACCACCGGAATACCGGCGGCCCACAGCGAGCCGAAGAAGATCACCAGCACGAGCAGAATCAGCGGCACCTGGACCGATTCCGAGATGGCCAGATCGTGGGCGTTGACCGCATTGAAGTCGGTGTAGATCGCCGGACCCGAGGTCACCCCGACCCGCACGTCCGACGTCGACTGGGCGTCCGCGGCGTCGATGATGGACTTGGTGTGGGCGAGTACCTGGTCGAGCGACTCGGTCATGCCGATCTGCGCCAGGGCCGTACGTGTCTTCGGGTATGCCAGC
This sequence comes from Thermoleophilia bacterium, assembly GCA_017882545.1. GTDB lineage: Bacteria > Actinomycetota > Thermoleophilia > Miltoncostaeales > Miltoncostaeaceae > CAITWD01. Next base: position 37,478 of record JADGPG010000023.1, on the reverse strand, counting down.
TGCGGGTTCTGGGCCGGCGTGATCACCTGACCGACGACCGTGCCGCCGGCGCGCTTGACCGCGGCGGCCGTTGTGGCGATCACCGCCTGGAAGGCGGGATCGCTCGGAGCCAGCGTCGGGCTCGAGAACACCACCGTCATGTTCGATGGGAACTCGTTGGTGAACTTCTTGGCCACGACGTTGTTGGCGCCCTGTGACGTGGAGCCCGAGATCTCGAAGCCGCCCTGGGAGAGCCGCCCGGTCAGCTTGCCGGCGAACGGCACCATGACGACGAACAGGACGATCCAGAAGGTGATCACCCAGCGGCGGTGTCGTCCGCTCCAGCGGCCGACCCGCGCAAACGGCCCCGTCGGGATGACGTGGGTGGTGGCGCTCTCGACCGTGCGCGGGGTCGTGCTCATCGCATGCCCTCCGTCGGGGCCTGGGCTCGCACGATCCACGTACACACGGGGAATGCCATTGCTGCTCCGGGGCGAGGGGTGACGGTCCGAGCCGGGTGCATGGCACCCGTTGCCTCGTACCTAACACGCTTGACCGACCCGGGTCCAATCGCCATCGCCTCGCAATCCGATAGGCCACGCCTATCGGATTGCGAGGCACACGGTCAGGCGATTGCCGCCTTGGGCAGGTCACCGCGGCGCAGGCGCCGATAGAGGTCGAGGGCCTCGGCGATCGTCGCCATCGCGTCATCGGGACCGAGCGGATCCTCGACGACGACCTCTTTGTTCTCGAGCGCCTTGTAGTCCTGGAAGAAGCGGCCCATCTCCCGAAGGATGTGCGGCGGCAGCTCGGTGTAGTGGTGGTACCCGTTGACCGACGGATCCTGGGTGGCGACGGCAATGATCTTGTCGTCGATGCCCTTCTCGTCGCGCATCCGCAGCACCGCAATCGCACGCGCGTCGACGATCGCCAGGGGCACGACCGGTTCCTGGCCAAGCACGAGCACGTCGAGCGGGTCGCCGTCGTCGCAGTAGGTCCGCGGGATGAACCCGTAGTTGGCCGGGTAGTGCACGGCCGAGTACAGGACCCGGTCCAGCTTCAACAGGCCCGAGGACTTGTCGAGCTCATACTTGTTCTTCGAGCCCTGCGGCACCTCGATGACCACCGGGAACGAGTTGTCGGCCAGATGATCGTCGACGTAAACGTCATGCCAGGGATTCACGAACGGGACTCCTTCGGATTTCGACGGGACACGGTCCGAGCGGGACTAGGCCGTGACGCGTTGGCGACGCGCCCGCTTGGCCCGTCCGGCCTGGGTGAGCTCGACCTTGCGGACGCGCACACGCGTAGGGGTAACTTCGACGCATTCGTCGTCGCTGACGAGTTCCAGGGCCTCGTCCAGCGACAGGTTCCGGTATGCGTCCAGCCGCACGAGCTCGTCGGCGGTCGAGGAGCGCATGTTGGTCAGCTTCTTTTCCTTGGTGGGGTTCACGTCGAGGTCGTCGGCGCGCTGGTGCTCGCCGATCACGGCCCCCTCGTAGACCTCCACGCCCGGCCCGACCAGCAGCTGCCCGCGCTCCTGCAGGTTCATCAGCGCGAAGGTCGTGGTCATGCCGGCGCGATCCGCGACCAGGCTCCCGTTCGTGCGCGTGGTAATCACACCCTGCCACGGCTCCCACCCCTCGAAGATCTGGTGGACGATGGCCGTGCCGCGGGTTTCGGTCATCAGCTGCGTGCGCATGCCGATCAGTCCGCGCGTCGGGACGAGGTAGGTCATGCGCGCCCATCCGTGACCGTGGTTGGCCACGTCCTGCATGCGGCCCTTGCGGGCGGCGAGCATCTGGGTGATCACTCCGATGTGCTCCTCGGGCACATCGACCATCACCCGTTCGACCGGCTCGTGTTGCACGCCGTCGATCACGCGGATGACGACCCGCGGACGCCCGACGGTCAGCTCGAAGCCCTCGCGGCGCATCGTCTCGACGAGGACGGCCAGCTGCAGCTCGCCGCGCCCCTGGACCTCCCAGGTGTCGGGGCGCTCGGTTGGCAGCACCCGCAGGCTGACGTTGCCGATCAGTTCCTGCTCAAGCCGGGCGATCATCATCCGGGCCGTCAGCTTGGTGCCGTCGCGTCCGGCGAGCGGCGACGTGTTGATGCCGATCGTGACCGACATCGACGGCTCGTCGACCGAGAGCACCGACAGCGGGCGCGGGTCGTCCACCTCGGCGAGGGTGTCGCCGATCGTGACCTCGGGCAGGCCGGCGACGGCGATCAGGTCGCCGGGGCCGGCCTCGTCGGCCGGTACGCGGTCGAGCGCCTCGGTGAGGAACAGCTCGGTGATGCGGGCCCGTTCGATGTCGCCGTTGGCGCGGCACCACGCGATCTGCTGGCCCTTGCGGATCGTCCCGTGCCACACCCGGCAGAGGGCGAGGCGCCCAAGATACGGGGACGCATCGAGATTGGTGACCAGCGCCTGCAGCGGGTGATCCTCGTCGTAGACGGGCGGCGGGATATGCTCGAGCAGCGTCGCGAACAGCGGTGTGAGATCCGTGCCCGGGGCGGCGGGGTCGAGCGTCGCCTGGCCGGCCTTGGCGTTGCAATAGACGATCGGGAACTCGATCTGGGACTCGTCGGCGTCGAGCTCGATGAACAGCGCGTAGACCTCGTCGACCACCTCGGCGACGCGGGCATCGGGCCGGTCGATCTTGTTGACGACCAGCACGACCGGCAGGCCGTGGGCGAGCGCCTTCGACAGCACGAACCGCGTCTGGGGCAGCGGCCCCTCCGACGCGTCGACAAGCAGCGCCACACCGTCGGCCATGAACAGGCTGCGCTCGACCTCGCCGCCAAAGTCGGCATGTCCGGGCGTGTCGAGGATATTGATGGTCACGTCGCCGTACCGCACCGCGGTGTTCTTGGCGAGGATCGTGATGCCCTTTTCGCGCTCGAGATCGTTCGAGTCCATGACCCGGGTCGCGACCTCCTGGTTGGCGCGAAACGCGCCCGTCTGCCAGAGCATCGCGTCGACAAGCGTCGTCTTGCCATGGTCAACGTGCGCCACGATGGCAACGTTGCGCAAGTCTTCTCGGTGGGCCACGGATCTCCCTTATTGCTGCACGTCGGCGGTCGCCGCACGGGGTGCGCAGCGTAGACGGCCAGAGGCAATGGTAGCGGGCGACGGCGAACACGCCCGATCGTGGGGCGGTTCAGACCCCCAGCGCGGCCGTGCACGTCGCCGGCAGACCGGTGGCGGCGCCACGGGCGACCCACGACCGCAGCGCGGGCGTGACGACCCGCTCGATGGCCTCCGGCGGCGCCACCGAGCGCCCCCACGCCCCGGCCAGGCACGCGTCGAGCCGGGTCGTCTGGATCGCAACGCTCGCCGCCGAGGCGGTGCCGTGGCGCCGGTCGGCCCCGACCAGGCCGGGGATGCCGGACAGGTCCTGGACCCAGTCGCCGAGCGCGAGACCGATCGCAAGCACGAACCGGGCGCGCTGGTCGGTGACGGTCGGCGGCGGCAGGACGACCCGCCACGTCGGCGGCGCCCAGGCGCGTCCGGCCTCCGCGAAGGCCGCGCGCCAGTCGGCCGTCCCGAGGGCGGCGATCGCCGCATACCGCGTCCAGCGCCCCCCGTGCGAGCCCACGGCGACCCGGGCCGGGGTCGCCGGCGCGAACGCCGGGTACCGCGCGAGCGCCTGGTCGACCCCCGCCGGCACCCGCGACGGCGCGTGCAGCAGGCGCCGCCCGCCGAAGAGCGCGACCGCGACGAGGATTGCCATCCCGATCACGAGCCCGCGCCGGCCGAGCACCCCGCGCCCCGGGCGCGCAGTCACCAGCGAAGGCGGCCCGCGGCCCGCAAGGGGTGGCGCTCACCCCGGCGCGCCTGCGCGATTCGCACCAGCAGGGCCTCGACCGCCAGATCGACCGTCGGGTTGAGTACAAGGTCGGCACGGGTCATCTCGATCTCCTCGAGCGCCCGAATGCACAACTCGGCGGGTGCCCCCGCGGCGACGATCGCGTCCCGCCGGTCGCGATGGCGTACCGCGCCGCCGGCACCCACGGCGACCGCCAGACCGTCGGCCACCACGCCGGCGGCACCGGTCAGCACCGTGTGCCAGCCGTCGGAGACCATGCGCCGCCGCTCGCGCTTTTGCTGGTCCTCGGCCTTCTTGGCCGCGGTGCGGCCCCCGCGCTTGCCCTCAAGCTCGGCGGCGGCCCGACGCAGCTCGACCAGTTCGTCCGATGGATGGGCGGCGGCAGCGGTTTCCATGCGGTGCTGTGCGTCGGCGACGACATCCGCACCGGCGCGATCTCCGCCGAGGATGTTCAGGCCCAGTTCCACCCCGACCACGCGCATCGATCGCCAGAACGGATCGCCGGCGAGCGCCATCGGACCCTCGGTCCGCGCGCGGGACTCGGCCTCGGCCGGGGCCAAGCCGGCAGCGATGAGACGGTCGGCGATCACCCGCCAGCCGGGACTGCGGAACGGCACCGGCAGGCACCGCGACCGGATCGTCGCCAGCACGTCGTCGGGACGATCGGTCACGAGGATTACCCGGGAGCCGGGCGGCGGCTCTTCCAGCGGCTTGAGAATTCGATCGGCGGCCACGAGGCGCAACCGTTCGGCGCCCTCGATGATGACGACCCGACAGCGCCCGACCACGGGCCGCGCGGCGAGATCCCGCAGCGCGTCGTCGAGGTCGTCGATCAGGATTTGGGCACCCGACGCGCGCACCACCGACAGGTCCAGGTGGGCACGGATGTCGGCCCCGGCCGGGACCCCGATCAGCGCACCCGCAACCGAGAGCGCCGTCGCACGCTTGCCCGTGCCGGGAGGCCCGAACAGCAAGAACTGCTGCGGTACGCGATCGCCCGCCACGGCTCCGTCGAGGATCTTTGCGGCCAGCGGCTGATCCGGGATGTCGATCATGCCACCGCCCCGAGCCGCGCCATGACACGGGCGTGCACTTCATCCGGAGTCCCCGTCCCGTCGACGGCCGTCATCCGATCCGCGAACCGGGCCGCGAGCTGGCGGTAGCCCTCTGCCACCCGCGCGTGAAAGGCGTCGTCTTCGGCCTCGATCCGATCGGCCGCGCCACGCCGCGCCCGGGCCGTTCCCGCCGGCACGTCGACGATCACCGTCAGGTCCGGCACGCAGCCGTCCATCGCCAGCGCGTTGGCCTGCGCGACGGCGTCGATGCCCAGGCCGCGCCCCACCCCCTGGTAGGCAAGCGATGAGGCAAGAAAGCGGTCGCAGACGACCCAGTCGCCGCGGACCAGTGCGGGGCGGATCACCTCGGCGACGAGCTGCGCGCGCGCCGCGGCGAAGAGCGCGACCTCGGCGGTGTCGGCGAGGGCACCGGGTGACGCTCCGAGCAGCACCTCGCGCAATCGCTCCCCGAGCACGGTTCCGCCGGGCTCACGGGTCTCGATGACCGTGCGCCCTGCGGCGCGCAGGGCCCGTGCCGCAAGCCGCGCTTGCGTGGTCTTGCCGGAGCCGTCGACGCCTTCAAGGACGATGAACCGGCCGCGCACGGCGCCGGTCACCCGGCGTGCCCCCAAATCACCCCGACGAGTGCCACCACGACGATCGCCACCGCGACGACGCGTCCGAACCATCGGATCCATTCAGGGACCGGTAGCGCCCGTTCGACGATGTCGGTCTGGGCGGCGAGGCGCGCGTAGACCGAGGGTGCATCGTCCGGGTCGGGGGTGTCGGGTCGGATCATCTCGATCGGCGTTCGGATGGCGGCGCGGCGGACATCGGCCACACCGGCACGGCTGGGGACGAGGCTACCAGCGGGGGACTGCGTCGGTCACCGCCGCGGGGTGCCCGACGGGAATACCGCACGGTGCGCGCTCCGGCGACGGCGGTCAGGCCGTGGACCACTGGTCGACGATCCCAAGAAGGGGCTATTGTCGCGCCAGGAACGGGGACCACATGGAACACGGAGACCGTTCGTGTCGTGTCTGGCGAACATGGATGTCACCCCACCCCTCCTCGGCGCCGCATCCGGCGACGGGGCCCGCACCCGACGGATCGGGTAGCGCCCGGAGTAGCGGCCGGCTGGCCTGCGGGCGGCCGCCACTCCGACGGGCGCCGGGTCGCGGCGGTACTCAGCCGCGCGGGCGGTCCGGGGTGCGGTCCTCACGGGCAAGCGGACGGGGCACGAACCGCGGCGGGCGCACGATGCCGCCCTCCAGGATCTGGCGGGGACCCTCGTTGACCATCCAGTCGAGCTGATCGGGCCAGACGCCGAGCTCGCGCGCGGCGATCCGCTGCCCTTCGGCGACGCCCGGTGGACGCCACGTGGCCGAGTGGGCGTCGGAGGCCAGCACGTGAACCAGCTCGTTGTGCAGCAGCAGCTTGGCGGTCTGCGTGACCAGGCGGCCGTGGTCACCCACGAAGCTCGATGCATTCGCCTGCGCCAGGGCGCCGCGCCCGATGAGGTCGCGCAGACGATCCGGGCTGTGCTGAATTGCCTGCGACCGCTCCGGATGGGCGATCAGGACACGGAACCCACGGATCTCCAACTCGCCGATGAGTTTCGGCAGGCGCACGGGCCAGCCCGAGAACGGCGCCTCCACCAGAAGCCAGCCGCTGTCATTGAGACTGAGCCGGCGGAGCTCGTCGTCGTCGAGGCGGTCGACGAGGTCGGTCGAGATCTCCGCGCCCGGCACGAGGCGCAGGTCGATCCCGGCCTGCCGGATCTCCAGCTGCAGCTGCTCGACCCCAGCCCGGATGTCATCGGGTCGGTTGGGATACTTCACCGCAACGTGGGGGGTGCACGCCATCACGCTGATCCCCGCCGCCACGGCGGCCCGCGCCATCTCCAGCGCCTCCGCGGTTGTGGTTGGCCCGTCGTCGAGGCCGGGCAGCAGGTGGTTGTGCAAATCGATCATTGCTCTGTGGAGGTTACCGTCGGCGGCGGTCCTCCGACCGCGCTCCGGGGATGACACCCGCTAGGCGGCACGCTAAACTTTTCGACCGCACGGGGCATTAGCTCAGATGGGAGAGCGCCTGGATCGCACCCAGGAGGTCGGCGGTTCGATTCCGCCATGCTCCACTCCGTCGCATGTCACGACGACCGTCACCGTGACGCCGCCCACACGCGTCCGGGAGCCATCTACGGCTCGGCGTTGCCGGTCCGGGCGGCCAGCTCGCCCAGGCGTGCCGCAATGCCCGTCAGAAATGCCTTCCCGGCGATGATCTGACGCGGAAAGATCGCCGACGCCCGGCGTCGTTCGCGCGTGTCGAGCGCCGCACGGTACTGCGCCAGCTCGGCTGATGTGACCTTCCGGAGCCGATGCCCCGTCGGGATCATGACCCGGACGAGGAGGTTGGCCCGCTCGATCAGCCACCGGCCCGGCGGGCCGCCCATGAGCGCCGAGAACATCTCGAAATGCCTGTCGCCGTTGACCGGCCACGCCCAGGTGTTTCCGATCACCATACGGCTGACCCGCGCCGGACGCTCGAGGGCGGCCCACATCCCGATCGGCCCGCCCCAGTCCTGGACCACAAGGGTCACGTCGTCCAGGGCGAGCGCGTCCAGAAACCCCACCACCGCCTGGGCATGCTCTTCCGGAAGCGATCCGTACCCCGTGCGCGCCTGCGACAGGCCGAACCCCGGATAGTCGGGCGCGATACAGCGGTACCTGTTCCGGAGGGCGGCGATCACATCCCGGTAGACGAACGACCACGTCGGGTTGCCGTGCAGGAAGACGATCGTCGGGCCGTCGCCCTCGTCGACGTAGTGGACCACGTTCCCGTCGACGTCGACGAAGCGGCTCGTAAACGGGAACAGCGTGTCGTCGACCCATGCGGGGCGGACGCCATACACATCACCGACAGGCATGGGTGAGTGACCGCCCTTTCCGAGGAGACGTCACGACTCTCTCATGCCGCCAGGGAACCGACGCCTACGGCAGGCTCTCCGCAACGTGGACGGTCAGGTCGCCGAGCATGTTGGTGTAGCTGCCGTACTCGTTGTCGTACCAGCCGAACACCTTCGCGTGCGTGACCGGCACGCGAACCACCGGGTGGGCAAACCCCGCCAGCGCCGCCTCATCGATGCCGGGAAGCGACGCCAGATCCACCTCGACGAACCCGGTGCGGGTGTGGGTCTCGGTCCCCTCGATCACGACCGCGGCGCGCATGCCCATGACGTCGCGGGGCACGTTCTGGACGTTCGAATACACCAACAGCCCCGCCTGCGCGCCGTTGCCCGCCGCCTGGAAGATGCGGTTGAGCGACTTGCGGTTGATCAGCGAGTCGCCGTGTTCGTCGAGCCGGGTCTGGAAGGTCACGTTGAGGATTATCAGCGATTCGGTCGGGATCGGGATCCGCACCGAATCGGCCATGAAGCCGATCTCGCGGATCTCGGGGATGACCTCCTCGAGGGCGCGCGCCGCGTTGGTCGAGGTGAGCACCATGCTGTTGAGCGCGCTGCGCGTCTTGCGCAGGTCCTTCGCACCGTCACCGGGCACCGCGTCGAGGACGGTCTGGGAGTTGGTCACCGCGTGCACGGTGCTCATCGACGCGGTCATGACGTTGGCCGCCTGCATGCGCTCGAGCAACGGCTTGACCATGTGGGCGAGGGCGGTCGTCGTGCAGGACGCCGCCGAGATCAGGTGGTGGCGCGCGGGGTCGAACGCGTCGTGGTTGATGCCGTTGATCAGCGTCACGCAGTCGTCCGGGGCGCTCCCGCCCTTGACCTTGAACGCAGCGCTGTAGATCACCTTCTCGGCGCCCGCGACCAGATGCCCGCGGAGGGACCCCTTGGGTGCCGACTCGCTCACCGAGGGATCGTCGAAGGCCCCGGTGGTGTCCACCACCACACGGACGCCCTCGCGACGCCAGTTGATGTCGGCGGGGTTGCGCGCCTCCTGGAGGATCCGGACAGGCATTCCCGCGACGTCGAGGAGATTCCGGTCGCGATCGATGATGCGGACGCTCGGCTGCGCCGCGACGCCAAACAGGAAGCGGTCCATGTTGCCGTAGGTGGAGTCGTTCTGAATGACCCCGCAGACGGCATCGAGGTCGCGCCCGACGGGACGGCCGATATTCACGACCAGGCCGGGAAACGTCCCGCGCGCGGCGTGATGCCACACGCACAACTTTCCGATCCGACCGAGGCCGTTGATTCCCAGTGGCCGCCCGTGTCCGTGACCCATCGTCGGTCCGTCCTTGTCGTTCGCGTATCCGGTCATTGCTGTGCCCTGCCCCGCACCACGACCTCCGTCGTCGGGTGTGCGCCGGTGCGCACCGATCCGTCGACACCCGAGATCGCAATCATGTCGCCGCAGCGCACGAGCTGCTCGCCCAGGCGCGACGGCGCTCCCGGCGGACCGACGATAAACGGCCGGCACCCCACCACGCACGTCTTTCCGAGACGCTTGGCAGCGACCGCCGCATGGCTCGTGGCGCCACCGATCGCCGTGAGCAGGCCGTCCACCTGAACGACCAGCGGGATGTCGTCGGGCACGGTGTCCCGCCGGAGCAGGATCCGCGCGTCACCCGGGTACTCCGCCGCCAGCCAGTCGAGCTCCTGCTGACTGTGGGCGATCCGTCCGCACAACGCCCCGCCGCCGACGCCGATACCGGTGGCGATCAGCGCGGCGTCAAGCTCCGGTCCCGGGACGAACGCCGGCAACACGCCGCGCTGGGTGGTGACCTCGTCGCGGGTCTGCAGGATGAACAGATCCTCCGCCCGCTCGCCCTCGAATGTGAACTCGATCTCCTGGTGATTCATCCCCTGCTCGTTGACCAGAATCTCGGCCACGGCCAAGACCTGCGCATAGATCTCGGGGAAATCGCGCTCGAGGGAATGCGGACCGTGATTCGGCTCGGCCAGACGCTGCGACTCGGAGACCGGGAAGGTCTCCACCAGGCCGGCGACGACGTCGTCCCCTTGCGCCTGCACGACGTAATCGCCGTAGAGCTGCACCCCGCTGGTCTCGTACACGGGGTGTCGGGTCAGCACTACCCCGGTGCCCGACTGACGCCCGATGTTGCCGAACACCATGTTCTGGACGATCACGGCGGTGCCCCAGTTGTCAGAGATCCCGAGCTCCCGCCGGTACGTGTCGGCCGCGGTGTCGCACCACGATCGCCCGACGTGGGCGATGCACGCCATCAGCTGCGCGTGCGGGTCATCGACCAAGGGCATCCCGGCGTCGATGAGCAGCTGGCGATAGGCGAGCGCGGCCTCCCGCATCCCCGCGCCGGAGAGCTGCGCCTTCTTGGTGACGCCGTAGCGCTGTTTGATCAGCGCGAGCAGATCGCCGAACTGCTCCCGCCGCAGGCCGCAGCTCATTCCCCAGAACTGCAGCAGGCGCCGATAGGCGTCCCACGCCGCCCACTCGCGCCCGGGCTGGCGGGCGAGACCCTCGGCGACGGCCACGTTGAGGCCGACGTTCAGGTAGGTCTCGAGCATTCCCGGCATGCTGATCGGGGCGCCGCCGCGGACGGAGAACATCAGCGGACGCTCGGGATCGCCGAACCGCGCTCCGGTCCGCAGCTCCAGCCGAGCGACCTCCGCGCGGATCCGCGCGGTGAACTCGTCGGGCAACGCCTCGGCTCCCGACGCCACGTGCGTACGCACGAACCCGGTCGTCAGGACGAAGCCGTCGGGAATCGGGAAGTCGAGTGCCCGCATGCGGCGGAGCATCAGGCCCTTGTTGCCGAGCGCCACACCCCCGGCGGGGGTCGCGGTGTCACCGAGTTCGATGATCTCGGCCCCGGAGACGGCCCCGACCGGCGGCGCGCCGACCACCGTGTTCCCGATGTCGCGCTGATCCTCGATCGCGCGCAACACCCGGCCGATCAGCAAGTCGATGCGCTGCACCCCGAGACTTTCGGCGATCAGGTCCCGCTCAAGCCCCTCGGAGACGGCGATCGCCGCCTCGTCCGACGAGGCACCGGCCGGCCCGGAGACGCGCTCTTTCGTCAGCAACGGCGCGATGACCCTGGGCGCCACCTCGTCGTAGACGCTCAGGATGCGGGCGTCGACGAGGGTCTCAAGGTTGCGCGAGGCCAGCCAGAAGACGTTGAGGTACTGGTCGAGGGTGGCGCCGGGTGTCGCCAGGAGCTCGTCCAGCATCGCCGCCACGTGGGTCAACCCCTGAGCGCGGAAGCCCTCGATCCGGACGGCCCGCAAGAGCATCCGGAACCAGGCCCCGACCCGGACCAGCTGCGGGTGCTCCAGCGGGGCCAACGCGAGGTCGTCGATGGCGGCGTCGAACACCGCAACCGCCAGTGCCTCCAGGCGGAACGTCAGCCCCATCGCATCAAAGCGGGGCTCGCGGTACGTGCCGTACATGCTCGGGATGCCCGCCGCGATATGGCGCTTGTGGTAAATGTCTTCGGTTGCTGCGACCGGCCCCGGTGTCTCGATGATCACCTTGAGGCGCTCGAGCGCGGCCAGGATGCCGTCGAGGGCCGGCTCGTGGGCACCGTTGGCCAAGTCGGCGGTGATCGCCTCGACCATCGCGGTCGGCACGCCCGCGACCGATCGCAAGCGCGGCAGCGCATCGCCCGGGTCGAGCCGATACTTGCGCACGATCTCGCGCCGCACCGCAAACAGCAGCCCGAACTCTTCCCGCGCGACGGGCGTGCCCGCGCGCACGGCCGCCACGCGGGTGGCGACGTCGGACGGATCCGCCTCCGCCAACTCCTCGATCGTCGTTCCGGCGGACAGGAAGGCGTCGAACACCGCCCGGATCTGATCCCGGTTCGGGTCGGTGACGACATCCGCATACAGCTCCGGTGGCAGGTAGCGCTCCAATGGCGCCGGGTCGCCGGTGGCACAGAACCGGATCACCCGATCGACGAACTCCACCATCTCGGAGTTCGACTCGACATGACACTGCTTGCGCAGGAAGTGAAACAGGTGGTCGCGCCGTCCCTCGATCTCATCGAGGCGGGTGGAGGTCTCCCGCAGCGCACCCTCCGCACCGATCTCGTTGTGGTAGACCGGGAACAGGCGCAACAGCTGTTTGACGTAGAGGTAGACCGGTGCGATCTCGGATGCCAGCAGGGTCGAGATGTCGCGTTGGAACAGGTCGGTGTCGCTGACGAGCACCCCACCGAGCCGCAGGTGCGCGACCAGCGCGACCAGCAGCGGTCGTGCCAGAACCGGGTCGACTTCGATGATGCGCAGATAGGTGCGGATGCCCCGGACGTGGTTGGGGTTGACCCGCACCTGCCACTCGTCGGTGAAGCCGGCAAAGTCGGGATAGGCGAACTCGAGCGCCAGGATCCCTTCGATCGCGGCCTCTGCGAGCGCACCGTCGCCGGTCGCCATGACGTCGCGTCCGACCTGCTCGATGATGCTCTGCGCGGTTTGGGGGTAGTCGGCGCCCTGGCTCCGGACCAGCCCGATCACGTCGTGGACGACGGCGATCCGATCCGCGAGCGGCCCCGTCGTCACCAGTTCGGAGGCGAGGCGCCGCACCTGCCGCAGGGCCACCTCGTGGACCGGCTCCAGGATCGGCCGGCCCAGCATCTCGAGCAGCCACCGCAAGGCGTCGCGCGACGCGTGCGGTCGGGTCGTGTCGGCGCGCGCGATCTCGGCGACATCGAGGCACGTCCGGGCGAGCTCCCCCGCGTCCGGAAATGCCAGCAGGTCCTCGGCATACGCGGCCAACGGCCGTGCCGCCGACATCGCCCGCAATCTGGCTCCCCACTCCGCCAGGCGCGCGTGGCTGATGTCGGCGACCGCCGCCGGAAGGGGTCCGCCGATCGAACGTGCCCACCAGGCGGCCGGGTCCTCGCCGCGGGCATAGGCGCGGTCGACCTGGACAAGGCTCGCCACCAGCAGCGTGAGCGCAACCTCCCGCGCCACGTCCGCGTCGTCGCGCGCGACGAGCAGCTGCGCCAGCCGACGCACATGCGACGACATCGCCACCTGGAGCTGTGGCATGGGCGATGTGATCTCGGCGAACCGCTGCATCGACGCCGCCAGCACGGGCACGACGCGCGGAAACGCGGCGTCCGACGACTCGCCGGCCACCTTGGTCAGGTAGTAGAGCCAGCGGCGCGCGGCGTCGGAACGCAGCCCCTCCCCGACGCCGGCGAGGGCCTTGGCGTACAGGTCGCAGTAGACCGCGATGCCCTCGGCGCCGCGGGGGTGGCTGTCGTAATGGGCGAAGTCCCCCATCGCCCGCGTGTGCAGGTCGGCAAGTGCCTGCGGCCAGCCGACGAACTGGTGATGGACCTCGCGCAGCATCTGCGCGGTCTGGGCCTCGAGGCCCCTCCAGCCCGCCACGACCTCCAGCAACACCAGGTCGCGCGTCGGGATGACGACCTCGACCGCAGTGCGGGCGAGATTGACCTGAAGGGCGTCGTTGCTGCCGGAATCGGCCGCGCGCGGGGTCGTCGTCATTGGCCTATCTTGGGAAAAACGCTTCTCATGGGCATCGGTGCTGTCCCGGAGGGCGGGTCCGGCGCAGGCGCGCAATCGCCGCCGGGTCCGGGACCGGGGAGCGGCGTCAGGGAGCGGTGACGGGCTCCCACGGGCAGGTCGGATCCTCGGCGAAAAGGTCGCCGGAGGTCACGTACGCCCACGAGCGGCTCCCGCCGCACTCGCACCGGTACTCGCACCGCCCGCAGCGCCCCTCGAGCCGGTCACGGTCGCGCAGGGCCTCGAACAGCGGCGCGTGCCGGTACAGCACCGCCGGCGAGTCCTGGCGCACGTTGCCGACGGTCGGCAGCAGACGGCTCGGCCGCACATCGCCGGTGGACGAGATGAACATGAACCCGCGCCCGTCGGTCGAGGTATCGACCTCGCCGTTCGCCGGGTGGCCGGTCTGGGACATGACCCGTGCAAACGACGGAGACGATGCGACCGAGATCGTGAACGGGACGCGTCCCCAAAGGTGCGCCAACCGCACCAGCACCTGCTCGTGCTCGTCGGCGCTCAGCACGTCGGCCGCATTCCCACGCCCGAAGGGCGGCAGGAAGCTGACATTCCATTGGCGGGCGCCGGTCATCGCCACGACCTCGGCGAGCGCATCGAGCTCATCGACGTTGCGCTGCGAGACGGCGGTGATGATCCGGACCGGAAAGCCCACCTGCCGGGCGCCCTGCATGATGTCGAGGGTGCGCCGGTACGCGCCGACGAAGCCTCGCTGGGCGTCGTGTGATTCGGCAGTTGGGCCGTCGAGCCGCACCGCCACCTCGGTCTGCTCGGAGGCCGTGCGCAGCTTCCTCAGCCGGTGCACCGTGACCCGTGGCGTCGCCCCGAGCGCGAGGACGACGGGCAGCGCACGGATCCGCGCGCGCGACACGATCAGCTCCAGGTCCTCGCGTTCGAGGGGGTCGCCGCCGGTGATCCCGAGCACCGTGCCCGGGAAGGGCTCGAGTTGGTCGATCATCGCGATCGCTTCATTGGTCGTGAGCTCGCCCGGGCGCGCCGCGAGCTCCGCCGGGGCGGCGTCGGGCGTCCCCGGGAACCGGAACGCGCGCGTCGCCTCCCAGACCACCATCGACGGCTGGTGGTCCGCGTTTACGACGTGTGCCGGCAAGGGGTCGTCGGACATGCGCTCGGATCGCTCAAGCTGGAGTACCACGGGCCAACACTCGCCGCCCGGACCGCCTGCGACATCCGCAAACATCCGGCCGTCGCTCGTGGAAAACCCCGATCAGCCGGCCGTTCCCCCGGTGGGTTCGTACATGCATGTCGGGTCCTCCCCGAGCGGGTCGCCGGTGAGCGCATAGGCGCGGGCGCGGCTCCCACCGCACTCGGCCCGGAATCGACAGCGCCCGCACCGCCCCGTCAGGCGGCTGGGGTCGCGCAAGGCCACGAAGAGGTCGGCGTCGCGATAGATGGCGACGGGTGAGGTCTCGCGCACGTTGCCAGCCACGATCGGCAGGAAGCCGCTCGGGCAGACGTCGCCGGTGCACGAGATGAACATGAAGCCCTTGCCGTCGTTGGCGAAGCCCGCCGCCGGCCCGACCGGGTGCCCGGTCTGGACCATGACCCGGCGAAAGCTTGGGGCCGCGGTGGCCTTGATCCGGAACGGGACGTTGCCCCACAGCCCGGCCAGGCGGCGGAGCGCCTGCTCGTGCTGGTGGGCGTTGAGCATGTTGGCGCGCTGCCCACGCCCGGTCGGAACGAGAAAGAACACGCTCCAGACGACCGCGCCCGTTCCGGCCACAATCTCGGCCATCTCGTCGATCTGCGCCGCGTTGTGGCGGGTGATCGTCGAATTGACCTGCAGCGGATACCCGAGCTCGCGGGCCATCGTCATGATGTCGAGGGTCCGCCGGAACGACCCCTTCAGGCCGCGCATCGTGTCGTGCCCGGCGGCCGTCGCCGAATCGAGCGAGAGCGCCACCTGGGACAGGCCGGCCTCCTTGAGCGCAGTCAGCCGCTCGCGGGTCACCCGCGGGGTTGCGCTCGGTGTCAGGGCGACGCGCAACCCGTGCCCCGCCGCGTGGGCGACGAGCTCCTCCAGGTCCTTGCGCTGCAGCGGATCGCCGCCGGTGAGCACCAGGATCGAGCCCTGGAACGCCGCCAACTGGTCGATCACCGCGCGTGCCTCGAGCGTCGAGAGCTCGTTGGGATCCGGGTGCGGGTGGGCGTCGGCGCGGCAATGGGTGCAGCGGTACTGGCAGGCGCGGGTGACCTCCCAGGCCACCACCACCGGCTGCCGGTCGATATCCCAGCTCACGGCGCCCGGGGCACCGAAGGGACGGGTCGGGGTGGGCGCGGTCGTCGTCATGCGCAGGAGCCTGCCAGCCCGCCCCCGCGGGCGACATCCGTGGCCGGCCGGTCGTGATCGTGGAAAACCCCGAGGGCAAGTTCGGCGTCCACCCCGATCACAGCGGCGCCGAGGCCGACCAGAATCCCCGACCATGATCAACGTCTCCTCGCTTCTGGGCGTGCGCGAATCGGCATCCGATGCGCTGCGCTACGGACAACGTCGCCACGGCGAACTCACCCCCCGCTCATCCACCGAGCGCCACCCGGTCGTCGTCTGGAACGTGACGCGGGCCTGCAACCTGGCATGCCGTCACTGCTACGCCAACGCGAAGCGGACCCCGGCCCCGGACGAACTCACCACCGAGGAAGCACGCGAATTCCTCAGCGACCTCGCGTCCTGGACCGTCCCCGCCGTGCTGATCTCCGGTGGCGAGCCGCTCTCCCGGCCCGATCTGCTGGATCTGATGGCGTTCGGCGTCGACCGCGGCCTGAGGTTCACGCTGTCGTCCAACGGCACGATGATCACCCGCGACGTGGCCGCCCAGCTCAAGGATGCCGGCCTGATCTACGCCGGCATCTCCATCGACGGCCCGAAGCCGCTGCATGACTACCAGCGTTGCGAGGCGGGCTCGTTCGACGGCGCGGTCGCGGGGCTGCGCAACCTCGCCGACGCCGGCGTCCGGCGCGGCGTCCGCTTCACGGTGACCCCGGACAACATCGACGGCCTGTCCGACGTGCTGGCACTCGTACTGCGCGAGAACATCGACCGCTTCTGCCTGTACCACCTGGTCCCGTCGGGCCGTGGCGGCAACCTGTACGACATCACCCCCGAACAGCGCCGCGAGGTCCTGCACCGGGTGTTCGTCTTCGCGCAGGCCTTCCCGCAGGTGGAGGTCCTCACCGTCGACAACCCGTCCGACGGCGTCGCGCTGCTGCACTGGCTCGAGGACCGCGACCCGGAGCGGGCCGCCGCCGCGCGGGAGATGCTGAGCTGGAATGCCGGCGCCCGTGGCGGACCGGGCGTGGGGATCGGCTGCGTCGACGAGCGCGGCGACGTCCACCCGGATCAGTTCTCACGCCATCGGACCCTCGGCAACGTCCGCGAGATGCCGTTCTCGGAGATCTGGCAGACCGGGCGCACCGAGTGGCTCCAGCAGATGCGCTCCGCCGACCGGCCGATGGCACCGATGTGCCAGGCCTGTCCTGACCTCGCCCTGTGCGGCGGCGGTATGCGCGCCCGGGCCGAGCTCGCCACCGGCGACCCCTGGGGCGCCGACCCCAGTTGCTCGCTGGCCCATGCGGCCGCGGCCTAGCTGAACGTCCCCGCACCCCCGCCACGTGCAGACGTGGTCGGGGGTGCAGCTCGGCGTACGACGGTCCCGCCCCGGGGGAAGATGCCTCCCGCCGGGACCGGACCGACCCTGTGGCCTAGAACGGGTGGTGACCCCGGTGGCCAAGGATGACGACGCGGTTCGCGGGGTTGGTGGCCGCGAACGGCGTGCCGTAGAGCTGGGTCCAGAAGACCCGCACGAGATCGTGTGCCTTGACCGATGCGCAGGCGCGGGCGTGACCGCGGCGACCAACGAACTTGGTCGCCCCGTCGAGGGTGACGACGGTCGTGGTCCCGTTCACGCCGATCCCCTTCGGGTGAAAGCGCGTGTGCGTGATGCTCACGCTCTCGGGCGTGGTGCAGACGGCGTTGGCGCCGGCGACACCCTGGATCCAGAAGTGCTCGAGGCGCGGGCCGTAGTCAACAATCCGGGTGGCCGGCGCGGTCGCCGAGAAGGCCGTTCCGTGCGGCTCGTTCCAGTAGGCGACGAGGCGGTCGTTCAGCTTGATGCTGGCGCAGGAGAGCACCTTGCCGCGTGCACCGACGAAGCGGGTCGCGCCGTTGATCTGCACGGCGAGCGGGGTGCCGTTCGTGCCGAGACCCGTCGGATGGTAGGCCGTGTTGTTGATGGTCACGCTCTCGGGGGTCATGCAGGTCGCGGTGCCCGCGGCGACACCACTGGCTGAATAGATCGCCCGCGGCGAGCCGTGGTGGGTGGTCGCCAGGGCCGCCGGAACTGCAGCGAGGCTGGCGGCAACTGCCACCGAACCGATTAGTCGAGCTCGTCTCATGAGCGTGGTGCCTCCGTCTCAGGTGTACTGACGACGGTGTTATCGACGACCGCACAACGGCGAACAAGGGCTCGAGGGTCGGCCTTACAGATCGCTCATGGATTGTTTCGTCGCCGCAAACACGCGAAAAACATGCGGCGCGCGTCCCGGGCTGCGCCGGATCACCCGACGGACGGCTCGACTATGCTCCGCCGAGCCGTCGCCGACCGTCCACCAATACCCGGGAACCGCACCATGTCAATCTCCGATACGCCATCCGTCTCGTCCGGATTCAGCCTGAACGCCGCCGACTACGATCGTGCCGTCCGGTACAACATCGAAGGGGCCAAGCGGCTCGCCGAGGCGCTTCCGGGTCCGGCCTACGGCAGCGTTCTCGACGTCGGCTGCGGCACCGGGTTCTCCACGATGGCGTTCGTCAATCGCTTTGGCACCACCGAGATCACCGGTGTGGACGCGGCCGAGGGCATGTTGGAGCAGTTCCGGGCCAAGCTGGCCGAACAGCCGCAGCTCACTGTGCAGCTCGAGGTCGCCGACGTCCTCGACATGCCGGTCCCGAACGATCATTTCGACGCCGTGATCTCGAGTATGGCGTTTCACTGGTTCCCCAAGAAGCACGAGGCGGCAGCGTCGATGGCGCGCCCGCTGAAGCCCGGCGGCCACATGGCCATCCTGTGCTCGGGCCGTGGCGCCGAGGACGAGTTCCGTCGCATCCTCACCGAGATCTACCCGCCGGTCCCGCAGTGGATCGGCGCCTTCGACCTCGTGCAGCGTGACATCGACGAGATGGAGGGGTACCTCGAAGGCGCCGGGCTCGAGATCCTCGACATCTGGATGGAGCGCCGGATCCGGCGTGTGCCGGTGGATGAGTACCTCACCCGAATGCGCGTGGTCGCAAGCCACCTCAACAAGGGCTACAGCGAGGACGAGCTCGCGGATCTGGACGCGAAGATCACCGCCGCAACCCACAAAGCCGCAGGCCCGCGGGGGTTCGAGTACACCTTCACGAAGCTGTTCGCCGTCGCGCGCAAGCCCGCCTGAGCGGACTCGCTATCGCGTCACCGGGACGTCGACGAGCTCCAGCGCCTCGATCTCGTGCAGGAACGGCGTCAGGAAGCGCCCGGCGACCTTGCCGGGAGGCCACCACAGGGCGGTCGTGACGCTCACCGACCCCTGGCTCTCGTCATGGCCGCCCGCAAGATCGCGGCGCAGGTACTTGTCGCCGTTGGCCGACCACAACAGGCCCCGCAACACCGGTGATGCCGGCAGTTCGGGAACCTCGACGCCGAGATCCGCGCAAATCGCCGCGGCCACGGTGTCGGCCTGCTGACAGGCCAGGCCGGCCTGTTTGACCGGGAACGGGCCCGCATCGCCGGCGACAAACACGCGGTCCTGACCCCGGACGCGTCCGTCGGTACCGGCGTCGACGAAGCCGGTCGGGGTCTGCGGCAGCCCGCGCACCCGCGGCCCGGAGATGGCCGGAAGGGCGATCACCAGGTCGGCCGGGATCATCCCGCTCGGAACCGTGCGCAGGTGCCCCGACGACCAGCCCCGCACGACCGTGCCGGCGTGGAGTGCGATGTCGGCTTCGGCCAGCGAATGCCGGATCGACTGCGACGCGCCCTCGCCGAAGACACCCAGCGGCGCATCCTCCGAGGTCACGACGGACAGGCGGGCACCCTCGCCGGCGTGACGCCCGTCCAGGTAGCGCCGCGCCATCAGCGCGAGCTCATAGGCCGGGATCACCCAGCCGCCGCCCAGCGGGACGACGAAGACGACATCGACGGTGGCGCCCGCGGCGACCCGCTCGGCCACACGGTCCAGTTCGCGGCCCATCTCGGGTACATCTTCGGTCCCGACGAACGTGAGCCCCGGCGCATCGAGCCACGGCTCCGGTCGACCCCCGATCGCGACGACCGCATAGTCGTACTCGACCGCGTCGCCGGAGGCGGTCACCAGGCGCCGCCCCACGGTGTCCACCGACGCCAGCGCGCCGGGGATCACCGCGGCGCCGGCCCGTAGTGCCAGCTCATGCAACGGCCAGCGAGTCCGAAGTACGGGTCCGAACAACTCACGGGTCGAGGCCGGGGTGAATACGAATTCGGGCTGGGTCGTCAGCAGGTAGACGTGTGCGGCGCCCCGGGCGAACTCGCGCAGCGCCAACGCCGCCTCGAAGGCGGCGAAGCCCGCACCCGCGATGACGACGCGGGCCTGGGACGCTCGCTGGACGGTAGTCACTGCCCGCTCCCCCGCATGACAAACCAACAACACTCATAGTCGCGCGCCCGGTGGGGTCCGTCAACGTGTGCGCCACGGAGCCTCAGGGGCGCACAACCCTGACCCGCGATGTTGGCGCTACGGTGCCGGCGGGAAGGGCAAGGTGCGCTCGAACACGACCCGGTCCTGCCCCGGCCCGACGAACTCGGACGCGAAGGTTCCGACAAAGCCGAGCGACTCATGGAAACGCAGCGAGCGACCGTTGGTCGGTGCCGCGAGCGTCCGCACCCGCCGGCACCCCTGCGCGGCCATCCGGCGACCGAACTCCCGGTAGAGCGCCCCGGCGATCCCGCGCCCGCGCGCGGCGGGATCGACCATCACGAAGTGGACGTAGGCAAGCTCCGGGTCGGCGAGGCTGGCAAAGCCGAGCAGCACCCCGAGCATCCTCTCGGAATCGGCGGCGGCGGCGGCGCGAAGCCCCGCGGGCCCGAGCTGATCGAAGAACAGCCGATGCATCGTCAGGCCGACCGGACGGCCGAACCAGGCGTCGGCCACGACGCGCGCCTCGGCAAAGTCGGCGGCTGTCAGGGCTCGCAGCGTGAGGTGCCCGCTCACCGCACGGCCCGCGATCGCCACCGGCACAGCGCCGCACGTGACCGGGGGGGTCGGGTGATCGGTCGAACGGATCGCATACTGGGAATGATCGTACGCGCCGATCACGCGCGACGGGCCCTGCAGCGCGCGATCGGGACGGTAAACTCCATGGCCCCGTGCGTGTACTACGCCGCCCGTTCGGCGTGCCCGCGCACGGCCTACCGACCACGACCATCAGGGCAGCCCATGGCCAGCATTCACCCGTCTGCGTACCCTCCGCCGTTTGAGCCTTCCGACTATGTCGCCCTTCCGCACGCTGCGGAAGACGAGCGCATCGACGTCGGGGTCCTGATCGTGGGCGGAGGCCCCGCGGGCCTCGCGACCGCCGTGCGGCTGGGGCAGTTGATCGCCGAGGATCCCGAAGTGGCCGAGTCGCTCGGCGAGGTGCCCGTGGCGCTCGCCGACAAGGGCAAGGCCGCCGGCTCGCACCTGCTCTCGGGCGCGGTCATCAACGCGACCTCACTCAAGGAACTGTTCCCGGACACCGATCCGGCCGACATCCCGCACTATTGGGAGGTCGACAAGGAGGCGGTGTACTTCCTGACCAAGTCGTCAAGCATCCGCATCCCCCCGCCGCCGCAGCTGAAGAACCACCACAACTGGGTGATCTCGATCAGCCAGTTGGCGCGCTGGATGAGCGAGCAGGCCGAGGAACTCGGGGTGTACCTGCTGCCCGAGACGGACTGCCAGAAGGTGATCGTCGACCAGGGCCGCGTCGCCGGTGTCATTACCGGTGACAAGGGCCGCGGCAAGCAGGGCGAACAGCTCGGTACGTTCGAGCCGGGCATGGAGGTCCACGCCACGGCGACCGTGCTTGCCGAGGGCACGCCCGGACACCTCAGCCAGGTCGTCCGCCGCCACTTCGAGCTCGACTACAACGCCGTGCAGACGTGGGAGCTCGGGGTCAAAGAGGTGTGGGAGGTCCCGAACGCCCTCGACCGGCTGGTCCACACGACCGGTTGGCCGCTGCGGCTGCGCAAGAAGTATCGCGAGTACGGCGGCTCCTGGCTCTACCCGATGGGCGACGACAAGATCTCGCTCGGCTTCGTGGTCGGTCTCGACTACGCGGACGCGACGCTTTCGGTCCACGACATCCTCCAGGAGTTCAAGACCCACCCGCTGATCAAGGGCATCCTCAAGGACGGTCGCCGCCTCGCCTGGGGCGCCAAGACGATTCCCGGCTCCGGGATCTACGGCCTGCCGAGCCGCCTGCACGTGCCGGGTGCCGTCCTCGTCGGCGATGCCGCCGGGTTCGTCGACCTCGCCGCCCTCAAGGGTGTCCAGTATGCAATCCGCTCGGGCATGCTCGCCGCGGAGGCAATCTTCGAGGCGGTCAAGGCCAACACGGCCACCGAACCGGCCGGACTGTGGGGTTACGACAAGCGGATCAAGGATTCGGTGGTCTGGAAGGATCTCTGGAAGGTCCGCAACATCCGCCCGGCGTTTCAGCGCGGGTTCGCCTTCGGTGGCATGGTCCACGGCATGGCGACCGTCTCCGGCGGCCGGATGCCGAAGGAAATCCGACCGGTTCGGGACGCCGAGGAGAGCATCTTCATCGGCGAACGCAAGCCGATCACGGCCGACGGGAGCCTGACCTTCGACAAGCTCTCGAGCGTGTTCGCCTCAGGCAACAAGACGCGCGACGACCAACCGGACCACATCAGGATCCAGCACCAGGTCCCCAAGGCACTCGCGATCGCCTGGGAGAACATGTGCCCGGCGAAGGTGTACGAGATCGCCGAAGATGGCCCGGTCAACGGCACCGTCACCGTTCACACGAACCCGTCGAACTGCGTGCAGTGCGGCGCTATCACCGCCAAGGGCGGGCGTCTGACACCGCCCGAAGGCGGCTCGGGACCCGAGTACACGCTCACCTAGGCGCGCCGACGTGTCGACCGCCCCTCATCCCACCGCCCGCGGGCTGCTCGTCTGGATGCAGATGAACAACTCGCGCCTGCTCGAACTGGTGGATGACGAGGCGGGCGACAGCGTCGGTCTCGGGCCGGCCAGCGACGCGGCGATCCAGGCGCACCTGCGGTTCGTCGCGGAAGCGCTCGCGGCCAACGCCGCCCCGGGCCAGGCCGCCGAGTTGGAGGACCTCGCGCAAGACCTCGACGCGCGGATGGCGCGTGCCGCCGAGACGCTCGGTGACGTGTTCGAGCAGCTTGAGGACGCGACCGCGTTTGAGGCCGAGTCGCAGTTCGGCGCGTCCGTCAGCGACGACACGGCCTTCGTGGCCGTACTCCAGCGCCGGTTGCGCGTGGATGCGGCGGTCCAGACGTTTCTGGAGGCGCTCGACCAGGCGCGGCCGGACCACGCGGCGATCCGCCAGCCGGCGCTCGACTGGTGGAAGGCGAACGCGCGACGGCTGGCGCACATGATCTTTCAGGCCGATCGAGCCGCCAAGCAGGCCCTGATCGACCGCGGACAGACCGCTGCCGTCAACGATCCCGAGATCGTGAACCAGATCGGGCAGGCGACGATGCTCCAAGGCCACATCAAGTTCCTCGTCGAGGCGCTGGCGCAACACCTCTAGGCCGGCACGGCGGTCAGCCGCCGCGATGACGGGCGGCCATCGCCACGTAGTGCGCCGCCGACGCGCGGATGCCGTCCTGCTCGTTCTGGGTCGTCGGCCGCGCGATCCGGGCCGGCGCGCCGAGCACCAGCGACCCCGGCGGCACGACCGTACGCTCGGTCACAAGGGCCCCGGCGCCGACGATGCTCCCCGTGCCGATCACGCAGTGGTTCATCACGATTGCTCCCATCCCGATCAGCACGTCATCGGCGATCCGGCACCCGTGGATGACGGCGCGATGACCGATCGTCACGCCCGACCCGATCGTGCACGGGACCCCTGGGTCAACGTGCACGACGCATCCGTCCTGGATGTTGGTGCGGTCCCCCACCCGGATCAGGTCCGCGTCACCGCGGAGCACCGCCTGCGGCCACACCGACACGTCGGCCCCCAGCACGACCCGGCCGATCAGGACGGCGGTCATGTCGCAGTATCCCCCGGACCCCATCTCGGGGATCGCGCCCTCGAATTCCCGTCGCGGCATGACGGCACGCTACCCCCGGTGGGTGTCATTCGCCACGGACGAACGCGCACTGGGCCTCATGCGGGCCGTTCGCACCTTGCGAATCCCCGCCGCGGTCGTAGGATTCGGAGCGTTGGCCAACGGCGAGGAGCGAGATTACGTGCGTACATTGACCAAAGCAGCGGCGTGTGCGGTCGCGATCGGGGCGATTGGCGTCGTCGCGGCAGGGTGTGGCAGCTCGACCACCTCGTACAACGCGCCGACGGTCTCGAACTCGGCGATCCAGACGGATTCCGCCGGCCACACCATCTCCGCACCGTCGGCGGCCGCCACGCCGGCCGGCACCGCCGCGGCGGCCGGCTGCGGTAAGCCCACGTGCAACACGACGCTGAAACTCGACACCGACCCGACGGCTCTCGCCTTCGTGCCGACCTCGCTGACGGCCCCGGCAGGCAAGGTCACGATCATCATGAAAAACGATTCGGCCATCCAGCACTCGGTGGCCATCGACGCCCCGGGGGCGGTCGCCGGGCAGATCGTCAACCAGGGCGGCTCCTCGACCGCGACGGCCACCCTCAAGGCCGGTTCCTACCAGTACTTCTGCACCGTGCCCGGCCACAAGGCCGCCGGTATGGTCGGCACTTTGACGGTGACCGGATAGCCGCGCGGCCGTTTCCACGTGCCCGGATCCCGGTCCGGGCACGTGGAAACGGTGCAACATCCCGCCGACGACGCCCCAGCTGGAGTATCTTCTGGGCGTGGCCCTCGATGTCTCCACGACCGAGCATGAACAGCTCGTCGTCGTCACGCTCGCCGGTGAGTTCGACGTCTATACCGTCGCGGCGTTCCGCACCGAGCTTGAGCGTGTCGGCCAGATCGACCGCGGGGTCATCGTCGACCTCACCGGCGTCACGCTCCTGGATTCGTCGGGCATCGGCGCGCTGGTGAGCCTGCTCAACCAAGCTCGGTCCGATGGCGGCAAGGTCGGCGTCATCTGCCCCCGTGCGACGCTGCGACGAGTGTTCGAGATCACGGGCCTGCGCAGCGCGTTCATTTTCGGGGACACAGTTGACGCCGTGCGCGTCGCGATGGACGCCAACCCACAACAGTAAGTCGAGACTCGCCTGTGCTTGATCTTCGCCTGCTGCGCGCCGAACCCGAACGCGCCCGTACCGAACTCCTCAGGCGCGGTGGCGCGGACGCCCTCGACCGAGTCCTCGAGCTCGACCGCAATGCACGCGAAATGCGCACACACGTCGAGGCAGTGCGCGCCGAGCGCGGACGGATCAGCAAGGAGATCGGCCAGCTAAAGCGGGACGGCCGCGATGCGGATGCGGTCCAGGCCCAGGCGCGGGCGCTCGGCGATGAGCTTGTCGCCGACGAGGACGCGCTGCGCGAGCTGGAGGCCGCGCGCGACGACGTCCTGTTGGGCCTGCCGAACTTCGCCGACGCCGACGCTCCGGGCGGAGGCGAGGACGACGCGGTCACCGTACGGGTCGTCGGGACCCGTCCCGACTTCGACTTCCCGGCCAAAGACCACCTTGAGATCGGGCTCATGCTGGGCGGCATCGAGACCGAGCAGGCCGCCAAGATCTCCGGCGCCAGGTTTGCATACCTCATGGGGCCACTCGTGCGCCTGCAGATCGCGCTCGTCAGCTTTGCTGTGGACCTACTCGAGGAGCGCGGGTTCACACCGGTCGTGCCGCCGGTGCTCGTGCGTGAAGAGGCCATGTTCGGTACCGGATTCTTCCCGACCGATCGCGCCTCGATCTACGCCCTCGCCGACGACGACCTGTACCTGGTCGGCACCTCGGAGGTACCGCTCGCCGGGCTCGGGTATGACCGCATCCTGGAGGCTGGCGAGCTTCCGCTGCGGTACGCCGGCATCTCGACGTGCTTCCGGCGCGAGGCCGGTGCCGCCGGTCGGGATACGCGCGGCATCTTCCGCGTCCACCAGTTCGACAAGGTCGAGATGTTCACGTTCACCGATGCCGAGCAGTCATCCGCCGAACACCTGCGCATCCTCGGCGTCCAGGAGGAGATCCTCGGGTCACTCGGCCTGCACTACCGCGTCCAGGACATCGCAATCGGCGACCTCGGCGCCTCCGCCGCCCGCAAGTTCGACTGCGAGGCCTGGATGCCGGGGCAGGACCGGTTCCGCGAGGTCACCTCGTGCTCGAACTGCACCGACTATCAGGCCCGCCGCCTGAACTGCCGCATCCGGACCGACCAGGGCCCGCGCTTCGTCCACACGCTCAACGGCACCGCGGTCGCCGTGGGACGGACGCTGATCGCGATCCTCGAGACCCACCAACGCGCCGACGGGTCGGTCGCCGTCCCCGAGGCGCTCCGGCGCTACGGCGCGCCGGCGGAGCTCGCACCGCGATGACCCGGCGCCCCCGCGTGGCGATCGTCGGCCACGTGGAATGGGCGACCCACGCACTCGGGACATTCCCCACGGCGGGCGAGATCCGCGCCCTGGCGGACGCGTTCGACGAACCCGCCGGGGGCGGGGCGGTCGCCGCCGCCCAGGCCGCCAAGCTCGGCGCCGAGACCGTCTTTTTCACGGCGCTCGGGGCGGACTCCGCCGCCGACGCCGCCCACCTGGTGCTCTCCGAGCTCGGCGTCGCGATTCGTGCCGCGCAACGCCCGGAACCCCAGACCCGGGCGATCTCGGTGACCGGCACGTCGGGCGAACGGGCAATCGCCCTGATCGGGGCGCCGCTGGGTCCGCGCGCCGACGACCATCTCGGCTGGGAGGACCTTGCCGACATGGACGCGGTCTACTTCACCGGCCGCGATCCGCTGACACTTACCGCGTGTCGCACGGCGCCGGCGTTGGTCGTGACGGCCCGCCGGTGGCGGGTCCTGGCCGAGGCCGGGATCGAATGCGATGTCCTCGTCGGGAGCGCGAGCGATCCGGACGAACAGATTCCCGCAGGGGGTCTCGAGATCCCGCCCGGCGCGTGGGCGATCACGAACGGCATGCTCGGGGGCACCTGGATCGAGCAGCACGAGCGGCCGCACACCTGGAACCCGGTGCGCCCGCCCGGGCCGGCGCTCGACAGCTACGGATGCGGCGACGCATTCGCGGCGGGCCTCACCGTCGGGCTTGCGGCCGGGTACCCGCTGGCGCAGGCAATCGCGCTCGGCGCGCGCTGCGGCGCGCACACGATCACGGCCCGGGGCGGCCTGCGGGGCCAGCTGACCGAGACGGTCGCGCGCATGGACTAGTCCGCGGCATCCTCGTCGTCATCGGACGTCTCGGGCTCAGGAACCTGTTCGATCGCCACCAGCACGACGCGCGTCCCCTGCGTCGCCTCGACGGTGAAGCTCCAGCCGTCGACTGTCACGGAGTCGCCGGTGCGCGGCAGCCGCCCGAGCCGCGTGAACACCAGCCCGCCCACGCTGGTCACCGTCTCGTCGACGACATCCACCCCGTGATCGGCCAGATCCTCGAGCGGAACGTGCCCCCGCACCATGAAGCGGCCGTCGGGCTGCGTATCGATCGCCGGGCCGCGGTCGCGCTCGTCGTCGATCTCGCCGACGATTTCCTCGATGATGTCCTCGACGGTCACAAGTCCCGACAGCTCGCCGTACTCGTCGAGGACGACCGCCAGGGACGTGCGCCGCACCTGGAGCTCGCGAAGGAGGTCGTCGAGCAGCTGGGTCTCCGGCACGAAGAGCGCGGGTCCGGTGACCGCCCTGACGTCGGCCGTCTCGTCGAGCTCGAGGAGCCCGCGTGCGAGCTCGGACAGCTGGACAACCCCGATCACGCCGACAAGGTCGTTGCCGAGCACGGGAAAGCGGCTGTGGCGGCTGGCGAGCGCCTGGTGCAGCGCATCGCGCAGCGGCGTGTCGGCCGCCAGGTCCGCGACCTCGGGCCGTGGCGTCATTACGTCGCGGGCAATGCGCTCGCCCAGCAAGAACACGCCCTCGAGCATGTCCGCCTCGGCCGGTTCAATCGTGCCGCCGACCTCGCCCTCGGCGATCAGCCGCTGCAGGTCCTCCGGGGTCGACGCGAGCTCGTGCGGGGTCGCGGGTTCGATCCCGGCCATCCGAATGATGCCGTTTGCCGCCCAGTTGAGCACATGGATGACGGGGCCGAGCACGATCCGGAAGGCTTCCAACGGCCGCGCCGTCGTCCGGGCGGTCGCCTCGGCCCGCTGGATCGCGAGGTTCTTTGGTGCGAGCTCCCCGATCACGACATGGAGCACGGTGATGATGGCGAACGCCAGCACGCCCGCCACGATCGCCGTCGTCGCCGAGCCCAGACCGACGCGCTCGAGCGGCGGCCGCAGGATCGCCTCGAAGGCAGGGGCGCCCAGCCACCCGAGACCCAGGCTGGCAAGCGTGACCCCGAGCTGGCATGCGGCCAGGTACCGGTCGATCTGACGGACCTGATGGGCGGCGAGCTCGGCCGTCGCGATGCCATCCTGCGACATCTGGTCCAGGCGCGTCAGGCGCGCCCGCGCAAGCGCGAACTCCGCGGCGACGAAGAAGCCGTTGAGCAGCACCAGGAGGAGTGCCGCAATGATCCGGACCGTGGTCATCGCACGGGCCCAATTGCATTCACACCGCGATGATAAACGAGGTGCAAGGCATCCGGTACACGTGCCCGCGTCACATCCCCCGCTAAAACGGGCCCTATGATGGCCGCCAGATGATCGCCTGCCCGAAATCGGCGTGCGCAGGGTGGGGCGACCGGCACCGCCGCCGCGCATGAGCTCCGGCGCCCGACTCGCCGCCGCTCCGGCCCGCAAGCGTCCCCCACGTCCGGGTCCGCACCGCGACCCTCGCGTGGTTGCCGCCGTCGCTGTCGGAGGGGTCATCGGCGCGCTCCTGCGCGCGGTGCTCGAGGACCGCTTCCCGGTCGGCGCGGGCTTCCCGTGGACGACGCTAGCGATCAACCTCGCCGGTGCGGCCGTGCTCGCGTGGGTCGTCGTCCGGGTCGGCGAGCGGCTGCCCCCGTCGACCTACGTCCGCCCCCTCCTCGGCACCGGTCTGTGCGGCGCGCTCACGACGTTTTCCACGATGCAGGTCGAGGCGGTCCGGTTGGTGCATCACGGGCGGGCGGGCGTCGCGGTCGTCTACCTGATGGTCAGCGTCGCCGCCGGGGTGCTGGCGACGGCCTACGTCCTGCGCGCGGCCCGCCGCGCCCGGTGGACCGCGTGATCGGGATTTGGACCGGCATCGCGCTCGCCGGGGCGGCTGGGGCGGTCGCTCGCTTCGTCGTCGACGGCATGGTGCTGACCCGCACGGGCGGGCGGCTGCCGTGGGGAACCGCGGCGATCAACCTGTCCGGCGCGTTCGCGCTCGGGGTGATCGCCGGGGCGGCGCCCGGCCACGGGGTCGCCCTGATCGTCGGCACCGGCTTCCTGGGGGCATACACGACCTTCTCGACGTGGATGCTGGAGGTGCTCCTGCTCGGCGAATCCGGTCGCGCGCGCGCGGCGGCGCTCAACGTCGGCGGCCAGCTCGTGATCGGATTCGCGGTCGCCGCCATCGGCTTCGGATTGGGCGGGCAATGGTAGACGGCGTCAAGCTCAGCGTGTGGTTCGGCGAGCGCGACCGCGCCGGCGAGATCACCAGCGCGGAGGCGATCGCGCGCGTGACCATTGCGACCGGTGTCCGCACGGCCGTCCTGCTGCGGGCCGTCGAGGGGTTCGGCAGTCGGGGCGAGATTCACACCGAGCGCATGCTCACCCTCTCGGAGGACCTGCCGCTGGTCTGGACGGCGACCGACGCCCCCGACCGGATCGGCGCCCTGTCCGAGCGCGTCGCCGAGCTGATCCCGCAGGGCCTGGTGACGCTCGAGCGGTGCCGAATCGCCCACAGCGGCGACGCCGGCCCGCTGCCCGACACCGAACATCTCAAGCTGACCCTGACGATCGGACGCGGGCGACGCAGCAACGGCGGACTCGCTTACCTGCGGGCCATCGACATCCTGCGGGCCGCTGGGGTCGACGGCGCCTACGTCGCACTCGGGGTCGATGGCATCACACACGGCGACCGGCACCGCGCCCGCCTGATCGGCGCCAACGGCGCCGTACCGGCCCAGGTCGTGGCGGTCGGCGCGCGCGAGGACATCGCGCGCGCGCTCCGGGCGCTTGACGGCCAGGTCATTGCCGCGCTCGTCACGGTGGAGCGCGTCCGCATCCTCGCCCGCGACGGGCAGGCCGGAGCTCCGGTCGCCCATCCCGCCGACCCCGGCGACGAGGACTCCTGGCAGATGCTCACGCTCATCACCCGCGAAGATGCCGTCGTCGACGGCGACGCGATCCATGTCGCCACGCTGCGCGCTGCCCGACGATCCGGCGCGCGTGGCGGCACCGCGATCGCGGGGGTCTGGGGGTATTCGGGCGACGGCGCACCGCACGGGGATTCGATGCGTCGCCTGCGCCGAGGCGTGCCGGTGGCCTGCATCGTCATCGACACGCCGGAAGCCATCGCCCGGCTCTGGCCCGCCGTTGTGGCGCTTACGCGGGGCGGCGGTCTGGTGATCAGCGAACGGGTGCCGGCCTTCCGCACCCACGGCCCGGTCGGCGTCCACGGACGCCTGCACCTTCCCCACCGCGGCGACCCCACGTAGGCGCGCAGCGACGGGCGTACCGCGGGGCCCCGGCCACGACCACGCACTAGGGTGTGAAACTTATGGCGACCACGATCCGCACCCCCGAAGAACTGACCCACCGCCGTAAGCAGATCATCCTGCTGCTGGCGTGTTTGGGGCAGTTCATGGTGGTCCTCGACATCGCAATCGTGACGGTCGCGCTGCCGGCCATGAAGCAGAGCCTGCACTTCTCTCCGACCGGGCTCCAGTGGGTGGTCAACGCATACACGCTGACCTATGCAGGGTTCCTGCTGTTGGGCGGGCGCGCCGGCGACATGTTCGGCCGCCGCAAGATGTTCCTGATCGGCCTTATGGTGTTCACGCTGGCGAGTCTGGTGTGCGGCCTGGCCTGGTCACCGTCGGCAATGGTCGTCGCGCGTGCGATCCAGGGACTCGGCGGCGCGATCCTGTCCCCGGCGACGCTGACGATCCTGATCGTGACCTTCCCTGACCCACGGGAGCGTGCGCACGCGCTCGGCATTTGGAGCGCCGCCCTCGCCAGCGGCGGTGCGACCGGCGCACTCGCCGGCGGATTCCTGACCGACTACCTCAACTGGCGCTGGATCTTCCTGATCAACGTGCCGATCGGGATCGTCGGGTTCATCCTCGCCCGCCGGACGCTCGCCGAAAGCCGCGCCGACGGCGCTCGCTCGCTCGACGTCGCGGGTGCGGTCACCGTCACCGCCGGCCTGACGGCCCTTGTCTACGGCGTCGTCCAAACGAGCTCGCACGCCTGGGGGTCGATACAGACCATCATCCCGTTGGCGATCGCGGCCATCCTGATCGCGGCCTTCGTCGTCATCGAGCTGCGCACGTCGGCGCCGTTGGTCCCGTTCAGCACCTTCCGCTCCCGCCCGCTGTCGGGCGCGAACCTCGTCATGTTCCTCATCGGCGCCAGCATGTTTGCCATGTGGTACTTCGTCTCGCTCTACCTGCAGGAGGTGCTGCACTACAGCCCGATGCAGGCGGGCCTGTGTTTCCTGCCGGCCGCCATCGCCGTCGTCGTGGGCGCCCAGATCTCCGGACGGATCGTCGGAAAGTTGGGCCCACGGGCGATCATGTCCGCCTCGACCCTGGTCGTCGGGCTGGCCTTGTTCTGGATGAGCCGGACAACCGCGACCAGCACCTACCTGACGGGCATCTTCGGCCCGATCACGATCGCCGCACTCGGCCTCGGCTTCAGCTTCCCGGCGGGTACGTTCGCGGCAACCACCGGGGTCGCCCCGAAGGACGCCGGCCTGGCGTCGGGCCTTGTGAACGCGAACCGCCAACTGGGCGGCGCCATCGGGCTCGCCGTCCTCGCGACGATCGCCGACCAGTACACGACGTCGCTGCTGCCCGGAACCGCGCTGCCGCAGGCGGTCACCAGCGGCTACACCCTCGCCTTTATGATCGGCGGAGTGATCGCGCTCTGCGCGGCCGTCGCCGCCTTCATCGTCCCCGCGCGGATTCGCGCCCAGCATCCCCCGGTGGTCGTCCAGGCATCCGAGTGAGCGTCGGAGCGTCCCTCAGGCCGCGGCGCCGTTTGCGAGAAAGTCATCGATCAGGGCCCGCGCGATCGACCCTGGCGGTGGGATGTCAGGAAGCGCGCCGGACCCGTACCAGCCGGCGTCCACGATCTCTTTCGGGTCGGCGGTAATCTCGCCCCCGGCCCACCGCGCGGTGAATGCCACCATCAGCGCATGGGGAAACGGCCACGGCTGGCTTCCGAAGTACGCGATCCCCGCGACCGCGATGCCGACCTCCTCGGCGATCTCCCGGACCACGGTGTCCTCAAGCGACTCACCGGCCTCGACAAATCCGGCCAGAACCGAATACAGCGCCCGGCCCGCACGCTGCGGCCTCGCGAGCAGGATCTCGTCGCCGCGGGTGACCCGCACGATGATCACCGGGGAGATCCGCGGGTAGCTCCGCAGACCGCAGACGGCGCAGACGACGGCGTGTTCGTCGGGGGCGGCGGCCGTCGGCGATCCGCAGCGACCGCAATAGCGGTGGTCCCGCTGCCAGGTCGCCAGCATCCGCGCGCGGGACAGGACCGCGAAGTCCTCCGGCCCGAGGCGGCTGATCAGTTCCCACGCTGGGACGAACCGAGTCCCCGGCGCGGGACGGGCGTCGGGCGTCGTTGCGACCGCCCACGTCCGGCGGCCGTCGTCGTCGGCGACGAGGACCGGGGTGCCGCCCTCGGAGGAGGGTGCGTGCCCGTGGACAAAGTGCGCGGGATCGTCTTCGCCCACCATGACGGTGTCGGCCGCCCCTAAGACGACCCACCCGTCGCCCCGGTACGGGGCTGTTCCCGACTGCTCGGATCCGCTCATCGCGGTACGTGGACGGATCGCTCGGGGTGCGGCACCCCACGAGGATGCCAGACCGCCGCCCTCGCGTCGGGTCAAACGGATGGCGACCCGAAAGCTGCCGTGGTGGCACAACAGGCGTATCGTCGATTTACGGGCCGCGGCAGGGTCGTGCGCCCGCCCCTCGCACGACCAAAGGAGACCCCATGCACGCACCCCGGATCCCGCGCCGCAATGCCGTTCTCGCGGCCCTTGCGGTCGCGGCAATTGCGTCGGTGGCGGCCGGATGCGGCGGGTCGAGCTCGTCCGGTTCCAGCTCGACGGCGGCATCGACCGCGACATCGGGGACCCAGTCGACCGCACAGACGGGAACGTCAACCGGCACGAACGCGACAACGGTGCTCAACGTCCAGGCGTCGGCCTCGGAACTCGCGTTTGTCCCGACCACGCTGTCGGCGCCAGCCGGGCGCGTCACGATCCGCATGACCAACCCGTCCCAGCTGTCGCACTCGATCGCACTCGCGGTGTCCGGCGTCACTCCCGGTCCGGTCGTCGGCAACGGCGGCGTCTCCGAGGTGTCCGCCACCCTGGCCGCCGGCACGTACACGTACTACTGCACGGTGCCCGGGCATCGCCAGGCCGGAATGACCGGCACGCTCACGGTCCACTGACCCCACGCCCCCGGCGGGCGCGACGCGCCTGCCGGGGGCGCCACGGCACCCGCGTGCGACGCGGACGTGGCCTCGCCACGATCGCGGCGAGGCAGGCAGTGGCGTTCGCTTCCTTGATCTTCTCGGTAGTCGTCACGGCGAGGTCGATCTCGGCCGACATTTCGCAGGCGGCACGTGCGTGACGGGCGGCTACCCCGGCCGCGCGGCGCGGCCCGTCCGAAGATCCTCCGAGTTCATGACCGGCGTCAACTCGAGACCGGCTCCGAGATTCACGAACAGCGCTCCCAAGATCTCTGAAATGTCGCTGGAACCGGTCATGTCGAACACAAAGAGTGCGCACCGCCGCCCCTTTGACGGGTAAAGGGAGGCGGCCACGGGGTGGATCTTGATCGCGACGTCCTCGATCACGTTCTGGACATCCCGGTTGCGAATGGCCGCGTTACCGGCGGACGTATCCATCATCAGCCGAAGCATCGTTCGCATTGCGTCGCTCCCAGTCTCTGGCGAGGGAAGGTGCGACCTGGTGCCCGTCGCACCACGTGCCCCGAACCTCGTCCGCGGCATCGGCGCTGCCAATATGCCGACGGCTGCGATCGATGTGCTGGACGCAGATAGTTCACGCCGCCCGCATCCCTCGGCGCGGCCTGCCGGTCCTGCTGTCCGGAACGTCACGGACGGCCGAGGGGTGCGCAGCCGGTGCCCAGCGCCGATCATGCGATCGAGCGGACGCCGCCACGGGGTGGTTGCCGCGTGAGGCGCGGCGGGTCTATGGTCGTAGGCATGTTCTTCTCAGTTATTGGACGCCACGACGTCGTACTCCCGGAGGCGTGGACCGCGGAGACAAGCTTCGGTGTGCTGGGGCGCACCGAGATCGACGCGACGGCACCACCCGGCGATGGTGCGACGATCCGCGTGTTTTCGCTCGTCGGAACCACAACGATCCGGGTCTCCGAGCACACCCGCGTACGGCTGAAGGGGGGCAACCTCGTCGGTCGACGCGAGATGGACGCCGCATCCGGTGACGGCCCCGAGATCACCGTGCTGGCGTGTTCGTTGGTTGGGGGAATCCGCGTCAGCCACGTCGCCTAGCGACGTCACGTGGGCCCGCCCACGGCGCCCGAGTCCCCTGGCCGATGGATTTCGACGGGACCGTCCGACGTGCGCGGGGGTAGCGAAATCACCGATCCGCGCACCTCTTCGCCCCGCGCGCGGGCACCTGGGGCGACGGCCCCGGATCCGAACTCGCTAGTGGACGAGCAAAGCAGGGAAGGCCTGCGCGATGGCGCTCGTCAGCGAGTGGGCCTGGGCGGTCAGCGTCCAGATGCCGCCGGGGAATGGCCTGGTGCTGCGCACGCCCTCGTGCGTGCCGATGCCGACCAGCTAGCAGACACCGGTCCGCGTGGCACCGCCCGTGCACACTGCAACCAATGAGTAGCGGACCGCCCCGGCCTGCGGTCTGATGAGCACGGTCACAACGTCCTTTGCGAAGGTCCAGCGCACGGCGCGCGCAGGGACGGTGTAGATGGAAACGGACCCGTTGCCTTTGAGTCCGCCGGGTGCGCCGGCCAGCAGCGTCGTGGCGTCGGCCGAACTTGCGACCGCGGTACCGAAGATGTCGGTCGACCCTGTGCCGGGGGCGGAGATCGTGTGGGTCCGGATCCATTTCGCGCCGGCGCGGGCGAAGGTCCTTGCGGCCCCACGGGCCCAGCGATGCGTGAACGCGTCCCCGTAACCCGACACCTGGTCCGGGTGTCCAGGTTCGAGGAGCGTCTGGACGCGGCGCCAGATCGTGCCGCGTCGTATGGCAATCGCCACCGAGCCCATGGTGTGATTCGCCGCGGGCGCCCCCACGACCGCCGTTGCGCCGTCGGACGAGAGCGCGACGGCCCAGCCAAAGTTGCCTCCCGGGGTGCGCCCCGGCATGGTCGCTCCGTGCTCAGTCCAGGTGGCCCCGTGCAGCGCGAACACCCAGGCGGCACCAGCCGGCTCATGCGCATTCACCGACCCGTCGGATTCACCCAGGGCCGGTCCGTAACGACGGTCAAAATCGGCATGGACAGGCCCCGTGCATTTGGCCGCCACGGCAATGGGTCTGTCAGACCCGACCCGTAGGAGTTTCTGACGGCAAATAGAACTCGGCCGGTCGTCAACTCGGGCACTGATGAGGAGCGGCGCGCGGCGCTTCGTCTCCGCCAGCAAGCGAGTGGGGTCGGGCACACAGTGGAGTATGCCCACCGGACCTATGGCTGTCGTGGGCCCGGCACCTGAACGAGATCCCGCGATACGGCCGCCTTCGGCCATTCACGTGGGTGGCGCGATCGGGTATGGCGACACGGCTCGCGGACCGGAGCATGTTGCACAGTGCACTCCTCCAGCGACACTCGGCAACGTCGACGCGCCCTCGTTCTACACTTCCGAACATGTCCGATCTCCAGGCGACTGTGCCCGAACCTGCCCGAGACGCGGCCATGGTCGTCGACGGCTCGTCGCATCGGCCGCTCATCCGCCGGTCTGTCCGGCTGCAGGATCACCCCGGGCCCATGCGCGCGGTTGTCGAGCGCGTGCTCGGCTAGTCGATCGACGCAACCCAACCCCAGACACTCGTGACGAGCGCTGCTGAGATTCACGGCTCGGGTAGTCCCCTGATGCCCACTCCGCGCCTCGCGCTCCACGTCCTCGTCTTCTTCCCGCGTGGCGGCTCGGCGCAGGTGGTGCGCTACTTGAGCCGGTTCCTGGTGGCCGTGGAGACGGGGTGGTGCGCCCGGGTCGTGGCTGGATCGCTCGGCGCCCCGGGCGATCCCGAATATGCGCCGTCGTTCTTTCGCGGTGCGGCCGACGTGGTGGCGGTACCCTACGATGCGGCGATACGAGCGCCCGACCCGATGATGGCGAGCCCGCCTCTGCACCCCTCCTACGAGGACCGCGTGGGCGCGCCGGATCGGGTGTTCGCCTCGCTCGACGACGAGACCTACGAGCACCACGTGGCCGCCTGGGAGGTCATCCTCGGGGCGCCGGGGGTGCTCGACGGGGTCGACGTTGCGCATCTGCACCACCTCACCCCGGCGCACGAGGCACTCGCGCGGCTGGCGCCGAACCTCCCGGTGGTGACTCATCTCCACGGGACCGAATTGCTGATGCTCCAAGCTATCGAGGACGGGGCCCCCTGGCCATTCGGAGCGGCTTGGGCACATCGGATGCGTGGCTGGGCCGCGCGATCGGCGTGCCTCCTTGCATCTACCACCGCCGCAGCGAGCCGGAGCACACGGCTCCTACGGCTGGCCCCCGAGAGGATCGCCGTGCTGCCGAATGGTGTCGACCCCGGCGTGTTTGACGGGGCTCGCGCCGATCCGGGCGATCGAGCCGGGCGCTGGCGGCGCTGGCTGTGCGAAGACCCCCAGGGCTGGACGCCCGAGGATCCCCGGCCAGGGTCCGTGCGGTATGAGCCTGCGCAGCTTGGTCCGCTGCGTGCCCCGGGGGCTGTCGTCCTGTTGTTCGTCGGCCGGTTCACAGCAGTCAAACGCGTGGCGCTATTGGTGCGCGCCCATGCCCGCGCTCGTGAGCTTCTTGGGCGGCCACTGCCCCTGGTGTTGTGGGGTGGCGCACCAGGCGAGTGGGAGGGCGAGCACCCGGCACACCTGGCGGCCGAGTCTCGGTGGGCCGATGAGGTGTACCTCGCGGGGTGGCGTGGGCACGACGAGTTGGCACTCGCCCTCGCCTGTGCGGACCTGCTGGTGGTGCCATCGGTGGCCGAGAGCTTCGGGCTGGTCTACGTGGAGGCCATGGCGATGGGCGTGCCGCCGATCGCGTGCGACGCCGAGGGACCGTCGACCTTCATCGACGGCGATCCTGCCTCGCCTGCCCGCGCGGGCTGGCTGGTACCCCCGGATGACGAGGCTGCGCTGGCCGCCACGCTCTTGGTCGCGGCGTGTGATGCGGCCGAGCGGGCGCTGCGTGGGGTCAATGGGAAAGCGATGGTGGCCCACCGCTTCACCTGGCCAGCCATCGCGTCGGACCTCGCGGCTTTCTACGACACGGTCGCGATGGCGTGACCAGACCGGCGTGCAAACCCGAAGCGCGTCAGAGAATGCTGGCGGGAAGTTCCGCCGCTACTGGGCCACAAAGCCCCCGTCGACTGGGAACGCCACCCCGGTCACAAACAAGGCTTCATCCGAGCAGAGCCATGCGACGACCGACCCCACCTCGCCTGGATCCTTGAGTCGACCGACCGG